>DASROG010000266.1:0-19175 GCA_035646995.1 Myxococcaceae bacterium | reverse complement strand
CGCGCGCCCATGATCGCGTTGTACTCGCTGCCGATGTTGAAGTACTCGAACTTGGGCGACAGGCCGATCTTGAACGGGTCGTAGAACTCGAGGTCGACCTTCGCGGCCGCGCCGGTCGCGGCGATGGGGTTCCCGTTCGGATCGGTCTTGAAGAGCACCGGCGAGAAGCCCTGTCCGTTGCGGACGAGGTTCGTGGCGTAGTTCGGGTTCACGTAGTTGCTCGAGTACGCGCCTAGCGCCGAGATGGAGAAGAGGTCCGTCCAGGACGGCGTGTAGAACCCTTCCAGTGTCCCGTTCAACCCGCGGAACCGCGTTGCCATCTTCGTGGAGTGGTCCGGGCAGCCCACGGTGTCGCAACGCGCCGCGTCGGGTGCGCCCGTCAGGAAGGGGCTGTACCGGTCTGCCTCCCAGTCCTGGGTCCACGTCCCGATCGCGCGCAGCCGGAGGTCGTCGATGGGCCGGCTCTCCAGCTTGGCTGCGAACGCCCAGTCCGTCCCGTACAGGTTCGCCAGAGGCTCGTTGGCGCTCAGACCGGTGTTCCAGCCCGGGCCTGCCCACAGCTTGGGCAGCGCCAGGGCGCCCAGGGTGTAATCCAGCCGTCCCTGGGGGATGAACGCGCCCTCGACGAAGACCCCGTTCCCGTTGTCCCGATCGATGTATCGGGCCTTGCCGATCGTCCACTCGTTCCACATCGAGTAGTCGGTCGAGCCGATGGTGACCCACTTCACCGTGGGAATCGGTGGGCCCAGGCGGATCCAGGCGGCTCGCAGCTTGATGTACTGCGCGTGGTTCTGGCCCAGGCTCTCGCCGGAGGTGTCTCCGCTGTTCGGCGGATAGGCGATGTTGGGCTTGAGATCGCCGTTCTCCCACCAGTCCTGCCAGAGCATTCCCCAGCGGCTCTGCAGGCGGACCCCGGCGGTCACCTTCGGGCCCACGTTGGCCTTGATGTTGAGCTCGAACTCGCTGCACACGCCGTTGTGGCCGCCGATGTTGTCGCGCCAGAACGGGTTGGAGAGCGACAGACACCCCTGGGTGTTGTCGTTCTGGTACATGTACTTCATGTAGATCTTCCCGCTCATGTCGAAGTTGACGATGTCGGCGCGAGCAGCCGGAGCCATCGTCAGGACACCGAGCGTGGCGATCGTCGCAAGTCCCCTCCCAGGTCTTGCCATGAGCGCGCTCCCCCTCACTTGTTCGGGTAGACCATCGGGACGACTGCGAGGTCCTCGGGCTTCGGTTCCTTGGTGTCTTTCTTGTACTTGGAGAGGATCTCGTACTGCTTCTTGGCCGGGTCACCGTCGGGCGGGACCAGGATGTCCATCACGTGCGGGTCGTTGTCGTAGTCGCTCCCGCCGCCGAACCGGTGCTGGCCCTCGAACTCGTTCACCTTCCGGGTCAGCAGATCCTTCTTGTCCGGGAAGCCCTCGTTGGACTGCATGAGCACCTGGTAGCCCCAGGTGGTCTGCGGCGGGCCCCCCAGCTGGGCGTTGTCCACCACCGCGGTCAGCGTCTTGCCCTGGGCGCGGGTCACCTTGGGAACGATGATCTTGTCCTTCCACTGGGAGGCCTTGAGCCCGATCTCGGAGTTCACCCGCGTCGCGCCCTGGGGCGAGACGATGATCACCCTGTCCCAGGCCTCGTCCTCGGCGAAGCGCACGTTGGTCCCGGGCAGGCCGTCCTGGACCCCGCCGCCCTTCTTGTGGTCGGTGTCGATGTGGATGAAGGCCATCTGCACCGAGAAGCCGTTGCCGCCCCAGGCCGGGCTGTCCCAGGGGTCCTCGATGCGGGTGCGGACGGTGATGCGGAACTCGGTCTGGTTCGCGCCGGGCACCACCTCGAAGTCGGTGATGTCGAACGAGCCCGGCTTGTACACCGCGTCGGTCGGGTAGGTGTAGTTGCCCGGTCCCTTGTCGTCGCCGGTGGGGTCGGAGAGCTTGAAGCCCTTCGAGTTCTCGGCGGCGGCAGGGAAGGAGAGCGCCAGGGCCAGGAGCGGGCCGGCGGCGAGCAGGCGACGGAAGCGGAAGACGTTCATGCGATCCTCCTGGGGCATCAGAGTGAGAGGAAGACGAATCCCCGGGACCCGAGCCCCGGAACGGCGAGAGAGCCGGACGCGACGGTGGGCGTTCCGTCGAGCCCTTCCTGCAGGAGCACCGAGGGCGTGCCCGAGACCTGCACGCCGAACGCCCCGGAGTCGGTGTTCCCCACGTTGGCGAGGAAGAGGACCCGCTTGCCCGAGTCCTCGCGCAGCAGCGCCATGACGCTCGCCGGAGCCCCGGAGAGCGCGGGACGGGTCACGCTTCCCTTTGAGAGCGGCGTCTGAGCGTGACGCAGCGCGATCAGCTTCCGGTAGAGGTGGAAGAGCGAGCCCGGGTCGGCGCGCTCGGTCTCCAGATCGACCCCGGACGCTTCGGGCACGCTCACCCACGCGTTTCCGGTGGTGAAGCCGTGACCGGGTCCGCCGTCCCAGGGGTAGGGAGTCCGCTTGTTGCGGTCGTCCGCGCCGGCTCCGCCCTGCATCCCCAGCTCCTCGCCGTAGTAGACGAAGGGCGTCCCCGGGACCGCGAACAGCACCGCCGCCGACACGCGCACCGCGGCGGCGTCGGCACCGAGAACTCGCATCACCCGCGGCTGGTCGTGGTTGGAGAGGAAGGGCGCGTCGTAGCCGCGGTCCTTGCCGGCCAGCAGCTCGTCGGTCCGGGCCAGGGTGTTGACGATGTTGCTGGCATCGCCCGCGGCCACCGCCGTCTTGATCGCCTCCGCCAGGTCGAAGGCGAAGCCCAGCTGCACCTCGTCGCCGTTGCCGTAGTAGGTGAGGGCGATGTCCTGCACGGTCCAGGCCTCCGCCACCAGCAGGGTGTCGGGGTACTGCGCCTGGAGCTTGCCCCGGATCCGCTTGAGGAAGGCGTGAGTCTCCGGCTGGTCGGCCTGCCCGGCGTCGGCGGCGTTCTCGATGAAGTAGCGGACCGCGTCGAGCCGGAACCCGTCGATGCCCCGGGCCAGCCAGAACTTCATGGTGTCCACCAGCTCGTCCTCGACCGCGCCGTTGGTCAGGTTGAGGTCCGGCATCCCGCTGGTGAAGACGCCGTAGTAGTACGCGCCGTTGAGATTCCACCACGTCCGGCCGGCTCCAAACGGCTGCAGCCATCCCGGATCGTCGGAGCGCCAGACGTACCAGTTCCGCTTCTCCGCGTCGGGGCCGGTCTGAGAATTGATGAACCACGGGTGCTGCCTCGCCGAGTGGTTCAGCACCATGTCGATGATGACCTTCACCCCGCGGCGGTGCGCCGCGGCAACGAAGGCGTCGAGGTCCGCGAGCGAGCCGTACTGGGAGTTGACGTTCCGGTAATCGAGCACGTCGTACCCGTGGTAGCTCGGGGAGGGGTGGATGGGCATCAGCCAGACGGCGTCGACCTCGAGGTCGTCGCCCGTGCCCGCGTCCCCGTCGTTCAGCGCGTCGAGATGCCCGGTGAGGCCCGAGAGGTCCCCGATGCCGTCGCCGTTCGAGTCGGCGAAGCTCCGGACGAAGATCTCGTAGAAGACCTTGTCCCGCCACCACCCCTGGGTGTTGGGCGTGATTCCGGAATCCGGGGTCCCCGAGTCGGGCTGTGTCGTGTCGCTGGAGCTGCACGACGCGAGCACCGCCGCGGCGCACACCACCATCCCCGCCCTGGTCTGTCGCGACACGACCACCCGCGCTCCCCTCCCCGATCTGTCCGGCCGCCGCGCGGGCTCGCACCGCACCGGTGCAGAGCGCGCTCCCGACTCAGGAAATGTGCGCGTTATGACATGCGAATCAACGCCCAGCAACGAGTGAAGTGCTCGCGACGCGCTGCGAAAATCTGCGTGGCGCGCTGCGGCGTGCGACCGAAAAACTGCCCCGGCGCCGTGCGAAGAACGCGTGAACCCGTTCGGGATCAGAGCCTGAACGCCGCGCTCGCAAACGGCGGCAGCACCAGTCGCACCGCGCCGGCCTCGCGGGTAGCGCTGACCCCGTCGGCCGCGAGGAGAGGCTCGGCGCGCGCCCCCTCCACCTCGAGCACCAGCGTCCGGGGCTCGGCCCCCAAATTGTGCGCGACCAGGACCCGCTCCCACCCATGGCTCCGCACGAAGGTCAGCACCGGCCCCTCGGCCTGGACCAGCCGCAGCGTTCCGCGGGACAGGGCCGGCGAGGCATGGCGCGCGCGGATCCACCGGCGGTAGTGCGAGAGCAGCGAGCGCGGGTCGCTGGTCTGCGCCGCGACGTGGGTCGTCTCCTGGCCGGGCGCGAAGCGGTACCACGGGGTGCCGGGGGTGAAGCCGGCCCCGGCGCTCCCGTTCCAGGGCATGGGCGTGCGCTTGGCCTCGTCGCCGTCGGCGGTGCCGTTCAGCAGCCCGATCTCCTCTCCGTAGTAGAGGAACGGCGTCCCCGGCAGGGTGAGGAGGATGGCCGCCGCGCTCCGGAGCTTCCCGGCGTCTCCCTTGAGCACCGTCGCCACCCGCCGCATGTCGTGGTTGGTGAGGAAGGGCACGTCGTTGGCGCCGGGAGGATAGGCCTCGGCGATCTCCCGCAGCTTCGCGGCGATGCTCTTCGACTCTCCGACCTGAACCCCCTCGACGATTTTGCTCGCCAGGGGGAAGTCGAAGTTGAGAGGGAGGTCGCCATAGTACGCGGCGATCGCCGGCGTCTCGGTCCACGCCTCGCCGACCAGCATCGCATCGGGTCGAACGGAGCGGACGTGGGCGGCGAACTCCTTCAGGAAGGCGTGCGTCTCGGGCGTGTCGCTCTGGCCGGCGTCGGGGCCGTCCTCGACCAGGTGGCGAATCGCGTCCAGCCGGAACCCGTCGAGGCCGCGCGAGAGCCAGAGCGCCGCGAGCCTCTTCGCCTCCGCCCGCACCGCGGGCGTGCGGAAGTTGAGGTCCGGCATCCCGGCCCAGAACAGCCCGTAGTACCAGGCGCCATTCTTCATGTGCCACGTGCTCCCGGCGGCGTTCCACGGCTGGGACCAGTGGAGCTCGGTGGGGCTCCACACGTACCAGTCGCGCTTCGGCGAGGTCGGACCCGAGGCGGACTCGATGAACCAGGGGTGCTCCCGTGAGGTGTGGTTGAGGACCAGATCCACGATGACCCGCATTCCGCGCCGGTGCGCCTCGTCGCAGAGCCGGCGCAGGTCCTCGTTGGTGCCGTAGTCGGGATTGACCCGCTCGTAATCGGTGGTGTCGTAGCCGTGGTAGCTCGGCGAGGCGAAGACCGGCATCAGCCAGAGCGCATCCACGCCAAGGTCCTGGTCGGTCTCGGGCTTGCCGTCGTTCAGGTAGTCGAGCCGGGAGACGAGGCCGGGCAGGTCACCTCTCCCGTCGCCGTTCGAGTCCTGGAAGCTCCGGACGAAGACCTCGTAGAACACCGCGCCGTTGGCCCAGCTGGCGTCCGTCCGCGACGGAGAGCCCGGCGTGGTCGAAGCCTGCGGTCGTGACGCGGTGCAGCCGAGCGCTGCAACCAGCGCCATCAGCGCGGGCATCGGCACGCGGCGCGTCGCGGGCACGCCGTGTTTGCGTTGCCGGCGAACTCCGTTCGGTTCAATCTGCTCCGCCATGCGCGCTCCCCTTTCCCGGATGTGGACGCGGTGCTCCGTCCTGGTCGTCGCAGCGGCCGTGGCCGGTTGCAGCAGCAACGGCGACAACCACGGAACGCCGGATAGCGGCTCGCCCACGTCGAGCAGCTTCACGCTCCATTACCATCGCGCGCTCGCCGACTACAGCGGCTGGAATGTCGCGGTCAGCGCGGGGGCCAACGAGAGCACCGTCAGCTCCTCGAGCACCGATGACTTCGGCGCGGTGTACCAGCTCACGGTGAAGTCCGGGGCTCCGCAGCTCGCCTTCACCCTGGTGAACGGCTCGAGCACCGATCCCGCAGGCGCCCTCACCGTGGACGTCTCGGGCACCATCCGCGAAGCCTGGGTCTTCTCCGAATCCGGAACCGCCATCACCCACAGGCCAGTGGCCATTCCGGGCGACAACCAGGTGGCGGTCTACTACCTGCGGCCCGACTCCAACTACAGCGGCTGGGGTCTCCACACCTGGGGCGACGTGGTCCAGGAGACGCAGTGGGGCGTTCCGCTCCAGCCGGTGGGGATCGACCCGGACCTCGGCCAGGGCTTCGTGATCAACGTGAAGCCCGCGGCCCAGCGGGTCAACATCATCGTCCACAAGGGGGATACCAAGGACCCCGGCCCGGACATGGGCTGGGACCTCGCCACGCTCGGTGACATCGTGTTCGTCAGCAGCGGCTCGGCGAACATCACCGCCTTCCCGAAGAAGTTGGGTGACGCGAGCATCGACGGCGCGGCGGCGCACCTCGTGGAGCCGCTGCTCGTGGCCTGGGACGTGACCGACGCCGCCGCCACCAGCTTCGAGGTCCAATACTCGAGCACCGCCTCCATCGCCGCTTCCGGGACCGACGTGACCGGTGGCCAGAGGATCACCCTGACCCCAAGCGCGAGCGGCCTTCCTCCCGCAATCCTCGCCAAGGCGCCGTACCTCAACACCGGTGGGACGCCCTGGCGCGCGTTCACCATCGCCGCCGCGGACGAGGCCAAGGTGAAGGACGCCCTGAAGGGGCAGATGGTCGCCGTGGCCCGGAAGGCGGACGGGAGCGTGCTCGAGGCGACCCAGGTGCAGACCGCGTGGGCGATCGACGTGCTCTACGCCTACTCCGGGGCGCTGGGCGTGACCTTCGACGGGTCGAACGTTCCCACCGTCCGGCTCTGGGCGCCCACGGCGCAGGCGGTGAAGCTCCACGTGGCCGGCCCGACCAAGCAGGAGGTTGCGGCGGTGGACATGACCGAGGACGCGAGCGGGGTCTGGTCGGCGGCGGGGGACCCGACCTGGTACGGGAAGTACTACCGGTTGGAGGTCACGGTGTTCCATCCGGCGACCGGGCGCATCGAGACGACCACCGTCAGCGACCCCTACGCGGTGAACCTCGACACCAACGGCCTGTGGGGACAGCTCGTCGACCTGGACGATCCATCGACCAAGCCCGCCGGCTGGGACGCGCTCACGAAGCCCGCCCTCGCCGCGCCCGAGGACATCGTGGTCTACGAAGGCCACATCCGCGACTTCAGCGCGCTGGACTCGACCGTGTCTGAGCTCAATCGGGGCAAGTACCTCGCCTTCACCGAGACCGCCTCGGATGGGATGCAACACCTCGCGACGCTGGCCGGTGCCGGCCTCACCCACTTCCACCTCCTTCCGGCGTTCGACTTCGCCACGGTGAACGAGGACCCGGCACAGCGGGTGGACGTCGGCCAGCCCTTCTCGGATCTGTGCAGCAAGAACTCCGCGGTCCCGGCGGCGCTGTGCACGCAGTTCGGGAGCACCAGCGTGCTCGACGCGATGAAGAGCTTCCCCGGGAACTCGGATCAGCAGCAGGCCATCGCGAGCTACCTGGCCGGCTTCGACAGCTTCAACTGGGGCTACGACCCGTTCCACTACGGCGCGCCCGAGGGGAGCTACGCCTCCACCGCCGAGGGGTTCCTCAAGATCCTCGAGTTCCGGCAGATGGTGCAGGGACTCGCCGGCATCGGGCTCAGGACGGTGATGGACGTGGTCTACAACCACACCAACGCCGCGGGCCTCTCCGACAAGTCCGTGCTCGACAAGATCGTCCCCGGCTACTACCACCGTCTCGATCCCACCACCGGCTTCGTCCTCAACTCGTCGTGCTGCGCGAACACGGCCAGCGAGCACGCGATGATGGAGAAGCTGATGATCGACACCCTGGTCCGCTGGGCGCGGGACTACAAGGTGGACGGGTTCCGCTTCGACCTGATGGGGCTGCACCTCAAGGACAACATGCTCCACATCCGCGACGCGCTGGTCGCGGTGAACCCGAGCATCTACCTGTACGGCGAGGGCTGGGACATGGGTGAGATGGTGCGAGGCGGGAGAGGCGTCGCGGCCAACCAGCTCAACATGGCCGGCACCGGCATCGGCACCTTCAACGACCGGCTGCGGGACGGAACCCGCGGCGGTGGTCCGTTCGACGGAGCGGCGGATCTGCGGAAGAACCAGGGCTTCTCCAGCGGCCTCTACACCGATCCCAACGAGCTCTCCACGGCGGACCCCGCGACGAAGACCAGGCTCGCCACCTCGCTGGACCTCATCAAGATCGGCATGGCCGGTGGCCTCACCAACTTCCCGATGGTGCTGGCCAGCGGGAGCACCACTGTCGCCGGCGCGGTGGGCTACAACGGGGTGGCCGCGGGCTACACCTCGGACCCGCAGGAACTGATCAACTACGTCTCCTCGCACGACAACCAGATCCTCTGGGACATCGTGCAGTACAAGATGCCCACGGGGCGGACCATGGGCGAGCGGGTGCGCGCCGCCGCGCTGGCCATGGACGTGGTTCTGCTCGGGCAGGGCATCCCCTTCATGACCATGGGGGACGAGCTCATCCGCAGCAAGTCCATGGAGCGCGACAGCTACGACTCCGGTGACTGGTTCAACCGGGTCGATTGGAGACTCCTCTCCAACGGCTGGAAGAGCGGCCTTCCCAACGCAGGCAAGGACTCGGCGAACTGGCCGACCATCCAGCCCATCTTCGCCGACCCGTTCATCACCCCGATTCCGGGAGACATCTCGACGATGTGGGCGCACGTGCAGGCGATGCTGAAGCTCCGGAAAGCCTCGCCCCTGTTCCGGCTCCGGACTGCGGCGGAGATCTACAAGCGCGTCGACTTCACCAACGCCGGGCCGAACCAGCTGGAGGGGGTCATCGTGATGACCCTCAGCGACCAGGTCGCCTGCACCGGCTCCGACCTCGATGGAGCCCGCAGCGGCCTGGTGGTCATCATCAACGGCGGGCCGACCGCCCGGGACGTCACCATCCCCGGCGTCACCAGCGGCACGTTCACCATCCCCGGCGCGCTCTCGACTGACCCGCTGATCGCCGGGCACGCCACCTGGAACGGCACGACCGGCGTGTTCCACGTCGAGGGCCGCACCACCGCGGTCTTCGAGCGGCCCCAGGCCGAGACCGACGGCCTGCCCTGCAACACCAAACCCCACCCGTGAGCCCGATGATCGATCGCCGCCTTCGCCGTACGCTGTCCCTCACCACCATCCTCCTCGCGCTCGCGGCCTGCAGCTCGGGTGATGACGGCGGCAACAACAACCCGGACGCGGGGAACGGGAACTGGAGCCCGGGCCAGCCCCTCACCCTGAACGTGGGCGCGGCCTTCCCCGCAGGCACGGTGGTGCGCGACGTGTCCTCGGGCACCACCGCCACCGTGAGCTCCAGCGGAACGGTCGCCTTCACCCCCGACTCGAGCGGCGTCCTGTTACTGGAAAAGGACGGAGCGGCGGCCACCGCCTTCAGCTGGGCGAATGCCACCGTCTACTTCGTGCTCACCGACCGCTTCTTCAACGGCGAAACGTCGAACGACAACGGCTATGGCACCCGCCCGAAGGACGGCGCGGACGAGATCGGCACCTGGCACGGCGGTGACTGGAAGGGCCTGGTCGACAAGCTGGACCACATCGCCAGCCTGGGGGCCACGGCGATCTGGATCTCCCCCATCGTCGAGCAGGTGCACGGCTGGGTGGGCGGCGGCTCCGGGGACTTCAAGCATTACGCGTACGCCGGGTACTGGGCGCTCGACTTCACCCGGCTGGACGCGAACTGGGGCGACGCGTCGGACCTGCACGCGCTGATCGACGGCGCCCACGACGCGGGAATCCGCGTGCTGGCGGACGTGGTGCTCAACCACCCCGGCTACGCCACCGGAGACGACCTCCTCGCCTACCTCCCGAGCGTCTTCAAGGACGGGACCGGCGACGCGTTCAAGGCGTTCGTCCCGCCGGCGAGCGGGGGCTACCAGGCGTGGAACGACCTGGTGAACTACAACTCCGACGACTGGGTGAACTGGTGGAGCCCCGACTGGATCCGCGCCGGGTTCCCCCACTTCTTCCCCTCGGGGGCCACCGACGAGACCCGGCAGCTCGCCTCGCTGCCCGACTTCCGGACCGAGTCAGCGACGGTCACCGGCCGCCCACCGTTCTTCGATCTGAAGCCCGACACCGGCTTCCCGGCGAACGCCACCGCGACGGTACGCGACTTCCTGGTGCAGTGGCACACCGACTGGGTGGAGCAGTTCGGGTTCGACGGGTTCCGCTGCGACACGGCGAAGAACGTCGAGCTCGCCTCGTGGAAGGCGCTGAAGGAAGCCGCGCTGCCGGCCCTCGCCGCCTGGAAGGCCGCCAACCCCGCCAAGAAGATCGACGACGCGCCCTTCTGGATGACCGGCGAGGTCTTCGGGCACGGGGTGCAGAAGGACGCGTACTACACCGACGGCGGGTTCGACTCGCTCCTCAACTTCGAGTTCCAGAACCTGCTGCTCTCGTACCTCAACTCGCAGGGGTCGCTGGTCGCGGCGAAGGCGGACGTGGAGGCGCTCTACTCCCGTTACGCGTCGCTGGTGTCCACCGACCCGAGCTTCAACATCCTCTCCTACCTCTCGTCGCATGACACCCAGCTCTTCTACGCCTCGCTGGCGCAGAGGCCGGCGCTCCAGAAGCAGGCCGGGACCGCGCTGCTCCTCGCGCCGGGCGGGGTGCAGATCTTCTACGGCGACGAGAGCGGCCGCGTCCTCGGCAAGTCGGGGAGCGATCAGACGCAGGGCACCCGCTCGGACATGAACTGGACCAGCCTCGACCAGGACATCCTCGCCCACTTCCAGAAGGTCGGCGGCTTCCGGAAGCGCCACGCCGCCGTGGGAGCCGGAACCCACCAGAAGCTCGATGCGCCCTCGAACGTCTACGCCTTCTCCCGGACGCTGAAATCGGGCAACGTGGACGACGCGGTGGTGGTCGCCATCACGCCCACGAACTGAGAACCCAGCGCCTCGACTGCCGATGACCGCTCGAATCGCCGCCGCCGCGCTCGCGGCGCTGCTCGCCGCCGGCTGCAACGAGGGCGGCCCGTTCAACCCCGACGCCGGCTTCCCGGCCTTCGACGTCACCATCGGCGGGGTGCGGCTGGTGGCCAACTCCAGCGCGGCGATCGCCAACGGGAACGTCTTCACCGTCCTGCTCAGCGACCAGCCCAACGCCTGTCAGCAGTACGGCCACTACCCCACCCGCACCTGGACCACCCTGACCCTGGTGCTCGCCACCGGCACCACCAGTCCCACGGTGGGCACGGTGGTCCCCCAGCAGGGCGTGCCCGGGCCCGGGCAGGTGGTGGGCGCGCTGATCCAGGCCACTGCCGATCTGCCGCCCACCGCGAACCTCGACGCGATCGACGGGACGGTGACCTGGAAGTCCAACACCGACTTCAGCGTCACGCTGCAGTCGATGGACGTGGGCTTCGAAGGGACTGCCGACCGGCTGAGGGTCCAGTCCATCGGCGTGCCCCCCTGCACGCCGCAATAGGCCGAGGCTCAAGGCGGGGCGGGGAGGGTGATGACCGCCGTGTCGTCGAGGATCAGCGGATCCGTCGGCTGTCCGCCGCCGAAGTCCCACTGGCCGCCCGCGGGCGAGAGCGGCCGGAAGTTCCCGCCGATGCCGTCGAAGTCCCAGGTCGTCACGTAGACCTTCACGCCCTCCCAGGTGGAGAGCCCGTAGTTGGTGCGGTTGTACTGGAAGGTCACCGTCTTCGACCCCTGGTTCGCCAGCACCACCGGCGGGATGGTGGTGTTCCCGTAGGCGGACGAGGTCGCTCCCTGGGTGGTGTACATCGCGTTGTTCCACCCGTAGCTGAACTGGTCGAGGTTCCAGGTGAGCCCCCCGGGCATGGAGGCGTTCAACTTGGGGAGGACGGTGAGCCCTTGCTGGCCGGGGAGAGAGAAGAGGATGTTGAACGAGACGTGGTCGAAGCCGAACGCGGGCTTCCACACGATGCTCCAGTCGGCCAGGGTGACGTGGAGGAGCATGGTGGTCCTCCCCACCTCCGCCACCACCTTGACGATGTCTCCGTAGTGCTTCCCCTGGAAGGTGAGGTCCTGCGGATAGGTGTACGTGCCTGACGGCCCCCGGTCGTCGCCGGCCGGGTCGTCCTGGGTGACGGACGTGCCGACGAAGACGATGTTGCTGGTGAAGGCGAGGCGCGGGGTCGAGACCTTTGCCACCGGCGCATAGAAGGCCAGCGAGTGCTTCGCCGTTCCCACCGGGAAGGTGGAGACCGGCAGCACGATGCTCCACGACCCGTCCTGCTGGTTCACGGCGACGTCGAAACTGCGGTCGTAGGCGCCGTCGATCACCATCTTCAGGGCGGTGCTCGCCGGGCTCACCGAGCCGGAGATGGTCACGTCGTCTCCGAAGGTTTCACCGTCCACCGGCGTGTTCACGGTGATGGTCGCGCCCGGCGGCGGAGGAGTGACCACCTCGGTGGTCTCCCGGAGGATCAGCACCGCCCGCTGCGGAAGCAGGGAGGTGAGCGCACCATCGGGCCCGACGCCGATCTTCGAGCCCGCCGGCAGGGCGGGGATGAACTGCTGTGACTCCAGAACCTCGAGCTGCGTCCCCGCCGCGAGCCCGGTGGCCAGCCCCGACATCAGGGTGTTTCCGTCGGAGGTGTTGAGGATGACCAGGAAGCTCGCGGCCGCCGTCCGACGGTAGGCCAGCACGCCGGGGGTCGCCTCGTTGTCGTAGAGCACCTCGAGGGTGCCCTGGGTGAACGCGTCGTTCGCCTTGCGCAGATCGGCCAGCCGCTTCAGGTAGAGGTACCGGTCGCCGGGGAGGAACGAGTCGCCGTTGGACATCCAGCCCCCCGCGAACATCGCGGCGCGCGTCTCGATGAAGTCCTGCTCGGTCCCGTAATAGATGACCGGGATCCCCGGGATGGTGAAGAGGAACGCGAGGGCCTGGATCATCGCCCGCCGGCTGCCCACCGCCAGGAACCGCTGGTTGTCGTGGTTGTCGAGGAAGGTGGGGCTCGCGTACGGATTGGGGTACAGCGCCGGGTCCATGAGCCGCCCCAGCCGGTAGGTGAGGTACGAGGTCGGCTGGCCGCCGGTGAAGACGCGGTTGATCTCCGAGTAGAGCGGGTAGGCGAGGAGCGCTGGCAGCTCGGGGGTCGCCGCGGTCCCGAGGTAGCTCGACACCTTCTGGTCGGCGGTGTCGCTCAGCGGGTCGGAGTTCTCGAATACCTCGCCGAAGGCGAAGAAGCCGTGCCGGCCCGTCGACTCCGCGACCGCCATGATCCCCGGGGCATCGCTCGCGGTGGACCAGAAGAAGTCGTGCCAGAACTCGTGCGGCACGTACTTCACCGTGTCCACCCGGAAGGCATCGACCCCCACCTCCTTGATCCAGTACCCGTACGAGTCGCGGAGCGCGGTGCGAACCGCGGCGTTCTCGGTGTTCAGGTCATCGAGATCCGAGACCTGGTAGTTCAGCTCCTGATTCGCGTCGAAGTAGTCGGTGATGACCGGGGTCCAGTGGTAGATGCCGGCCGCACGCTGCGCCGCGTCCCGCGGGTCGTTCTGGTCGAACGGGGCCTGTTCCGGCTTCGCGGTGGGCGCCGCCTGGGTGTTCATCACCACGCTCTGCGAGGGATCGCCCGGGTCGTAGCTCGAGTAGGTGAAGAAGTTGCCCATGTGGTTCGGGACCACGTCCTGGATCAGGTACATCCCGCGCCGGTGCAGGGCGTCGCTCAGCGCCTTGTAGGTGTCGAGCGTGCCGACGTGCTCGTCCACCTTCTTGAGGTGGCGGGCCCAGTAGCCGTGGTACCCGCCCGACTGCTGCAGCGGGTCCCACCACATGTTCGCGACCGGGGGAGTGATCCAGACCGCGGTCGCTCCCAGGCCCTGGATGTAGTCCAGCTTGTCGATGATGCCCTGGAGATCCCCTCCCGAGTACTTGTCCGCATCGGTGGGGTCGAACTCGCTCCGGTTCTGGTTGTCGTTCGACGGGTTGCCGTTCGCGAACCGGTCGATCATCACGAAGTAGACGACCTGCTGCTCCCAGATCGGCGACGCGACGTGGAGCAGGCCCGCATCGGGGACCCCCGAGTCGGGCGGACCCTGCGTGTCGTTCGACGAGCACCCGAGCGCCACCAGCCCGCCCGCGAGCCACCACGCCCAGCGACGACGCAACGGTTCCATCCGACGTTCCTCCCCGGAGCCGAGTCGCCCCTCTCCCGGCGGGAGGTCTTACGCCGAGCCGGGCCCGTGCGCACGGGTCAGCGACGCCCGGCGCAGGACGCGCCGCGCAACCGATGCATGAGGTCCCCGCCTGGACCCGCACGAGTTGCGTCCGGGCCACCCTCACGATGGGTGTCCCCTCGTTGGCGCAACCCGTGCACGATGCAGCGGGTCATGGAACGTGCCGACCTCGCCACGCGCTCAGCCGCCGCTCCACCCCTCTCCGGGCTCATCCGTGCGTTGGTCGACTGGTACGGCGGGCTGTTCCCGCCGACGCACGCGGTCGAGGAGACCACCACCCGGATGGAGCTTCCCGCGGCACCCGACCGCGTCTGGGCGTCGCTGAAGTTCTACGAGGAGGTGCCCTCCCGGCCGGGGCGCCTGCTCCGCATCGGCCTGCCGGCGCCGGTGCGCTCCGAGGGGGACAAGCTGCGAGCAGGCGGCACCGTGCGCTGCGTGTACGAGGGCGGCTACGTGCTCAAGCGCACCACCTCCACCGAGGCTCCGGGCGTGCTCCGCTTCGAGGTCATCGAGCAGCGGCTCGGCCTCGAGCGCTGCCTGTCGCTCAGCGATGGCGTGTACCAGATCCGGGCGGTCCCCGGCGGCTCCGAGGTCGCGCTCACCACCCGGTACCGCGGGCATCTCCGGCCGCGCGCCCTCTTCCGCCCGCTGGAGCACCGTCTGGCGCACGAGATCCACGGCCACATCCTGTCCGGGATGCGGAGCGCGCTCGAGGCGGCACCCGCCGGACAGCTGACCTCGAAGGTCGGCTGAGAAGATCGACCAGTCGCCAGACGGACGCCGGGCCCGGTGTGCGGAACCTCAGCCCTGGCCCTCGCTCGCGGGCTCCAGCCGGCAAACGCCCGAGCGAAATGCCGGGAAGCCGGAGATCGGATCCCGGCGGTCCGCGTCCACGAGGAGGTTCGCGTTCACCTCCTCCCAGCCCGCGGGCATCACCGCCACGTCCGGCCGCACGTCGGTGGTCACGGCGAGGCGCAGCTCGACCCGGCCCACCGGCGAGACGATGGCCACCCGCTTCCCGTGGGTCACCCCCGCGCCTCTCGCCGCGTCCGGGTGCACCCGCACCACCGGCTCCGGCTCGAGGAGCCGGATGCGCGCCACCTGCCGGAACTGCGAGTTGATGTACGCGCGGGTCCTCGCCCCCGTCACCAGCAGCAGCGGGAACTCGGCCGTTGGACCCCGCGACGGTGGCTCCCACTCGGGAAGCGCAGGGTAGCCGGCGCGCTCGAGCAGGCTCGAGGCGAGCTCGATCTTCCCCGACGGTGTCCCGACCAGAGGGACGCCCGCAGAGCCCCGCAGCTGGGTCCCGCCCTCGGGCTCGGTCTCCCCCGCCAGCGGTCCGCGCGCAGGGCGGCGCGGGGGCGCGGCGCGTCCAGGCCCGGCCTCCGTCCGGCTCTGCGCGACCGGCTCGTCGAAGCCGGGCGCGAGCTCGGGCGCGACCGGCACCGGTACCCGCGGTGCCGCCTCGGCCTCGGCCCAGGTCGTCCAGGGAAACCAGTTGCCCAGCCCCATGGCCCGCGCCAGCTCGAACACCACCTTCCAGTCCGGCCACGCCTCGTGCTGCGGCGGCACCACGCCCTCCGATTCGGGGAAGGTGGTCGCCGGCAGCACCACGTGCGCGCGGCGGCCGCTCGCGGTCAGGAAGGGGTCCACCGAAACCAGGAGCTCGAGGCGCTCCGCCGCGCGGGCCAGCACCGCGCTCCCCGGCGAGGTGACCAGCGCGTTGGAGGCGATGAGCACCAACGCCCGCACCGGATAGGGGCGATCCTCGAGGATCGCCCGGGCCAGGAGATTGCCCTGCGCCTCGCGATTGAACATCTCGAAGAGGGGATGCTCGTCCGAGCCCAGCGCTGCAACCTCCACCGCCGGTGGCACCGGCTCCGGCGTGCGGAAGCGGGGGAGGGCGGGCAGCGGCCCGGCCTCGTCGGCGCGACCGACCGGCGTCAGGTCCTGCCGGATCTCCGGCTCGCCGGTGCGCCGGCAGAGCGCCTCCAGCGCGGCGATGGCCCGCACCGTCTGGACCCCGTTCTGGTGGTGCTCCACGCCGAGCCCGGTCCAGATGCCGGTCGGCGTCTCGGTCCCGAGCAGCCGCGCCGTCCGAACCAGCTGCTCCGCCCCCACCCCGGTGAGGCCGGAGACCCGTCCGGGCGGGTAGGCGTCGACGAGCGCCGCCAGCGCCTCGAAGCCCACTGTCTCCTGCGCGAGCAGCTCCCGGTCCACGAGACCTTCGCGGACGAGCACGTTCACCAGCCCCAGCGCGAGCGCGCCGTCGGTGCCGGGCCGGACCGCGAGGTGCTCGGTGGCCGCCGCGGCCAGCTCGGTGCGGACCGGATCCACCACCACCAGACGCCCCTCGGTCGCCTTCTGCGCCACGACGTGGGAGAGCAGCGGGGTGCTGTGCGTGGGGTTGCTGCCCCAGAGGACCAGGGTCCGCGTCCGCCGCAAGTCATGCCGGTACTTGCTCCCCACGGTGAGGGCCTGTCCCATCCGTCCGGAGGTCTCGCAGAGGCTTGCCACCGATGCCACGTTCGGCGTCCCCCAGGCCCGGGCCAGACGGTGAATCCACTCCATCAGCGGATGGCGAACCAGCGGCCAGCCGGTCTGGAACGCCACCGCCTGCGCGCCGAAGCGGGCCCGCACCGCCGCCATCCGCTCACCGATGAGCCCCAGCGCCTCCTCCCACGACGTCTCCACCAGTCGTTCCCCGTGGCGGACGAGCGGCCGGCGGAGCCGGTCGGGCGAGTGCACCACCGAGGGCAGCGCGCGCCCGTGCTGGCAGATGAAGCCACGGGTCTCGCCGGCCGTGTCGCCATCCACCCGGAGGAGCCTGCTGCCCGAGACGGTTCCCGCCAGCGGGCAGTGGAGGAGGCAGAAGCGGCACTGGCCGTGCGTGGTCCGGGACGGCGGGGGGGCACGGGCCACCACGGCTGCCGCCACCCCCGCTGCGCCCGCCCCGGCGATGGGCGCCGCGCGGAGAAGGTCCCGCCGCGACAGTCGACGCCTTCCGCTCACGCCCGGCCTCCCGGGCGCAGCTCGATCCGGACGGCCCGCGCCTCCTCGGGGCAGGCCTCCTCGCAGAGCCCGCAGCCCACGCATCCCTCCGGGTGGAAGAGCGGCGCCTGCTGCGGCCCCACCAGCTCCACCGCCGCCGGGCCGATCGGACAGACGTAGGCGCAGAGCCGGCACACGCCCTGGCCGTTCCAGGGGAGGCACGCCTTCCGTTCCAGCACCGGAACGCCGATCCGGACCTCGGCCGCGATGCGCTCGGGCACGGGCGGGATGCGCGCCAGGGCGCCGGTGGGGCACGCCTCGGTGCAGGCCATGCAGAGCACGCACGCCGACTCGCGCAGCGCGAGGAACGGCTGGCCCGCGCCCAGCCCGGCACCGGCCGGGAAGCGGATCGCCCGGGTGGGGCACACCTCGGCGCAGCGGACGCAGCCGATGCACGCCCGCTCGAAGGCCCCCGGGGGCAGCGCGCCCGGTGGACGGAGCTCGGCCCCGGATGCCGGTGAGCGCCGCACGAGGAGCCCGGAGAGGGCTCCTCCGGCGAGCGCGAGGAGGCCCCGGCGGTTCACGGCCGCCTCCCCTGCAGCGACAGCGACAGCGCGCCGGTGGGGCAAGCCGCCACGCACCGCCCGCATCGCTCGCAGCCCGCGTCGAGCCGGTCGGTCATCGGTGCCTGTCCGAGGTTGCAGACGACGTCACAGACGGTGCAGTCGGTGCACCGGCTCGCCGTCCGCTGGACCCGCACCGGGGAGCGCGCGCCGAGCAGAGAGAACAGCGCCCCGCCGGGACACAGCGATCGACAGAACCCCGCCCGCGACACGGTGGTGTCGAAGAGCCAGACGACTGCGACCACCGCCGCCCCACCGCCCAGCCCGAGGCCGAAGGCAAGCCGGTACGCGCTCCGCGCCAGCAGGGCCGGCGGGTAGACCAGGGGCGCGAGCTGGACGCCGAGCGCGGCGGTGCCGCCCAGCACCGTGCCCAGCACGGCGAAGCGGATCCAGCCCGGGAGCCGCAGATCCAGCGTGGGGATGCCGAGGCGCGCGAGCGCCCACCGGACCGCGTTGCTCACCGCGAGCAGCGGAAGGTACGGGCAGAGCCAGCCGCAGAAGAAGCGGCCCAGCACCACCACCAGCAGCAGCACCGGGAGCGCCGCCGCGAGGAGCCCGGGGCGCGCACCGCGCGCGAGCGCCACCCCGGCGGACATCAGCGGGTCGAGGAGCTCCACCCCGAGCGCCCGGGCCGCGCCGGTGGCGCCCACGAAGACGCCGGAAGGCCAGCTCCGGTCGACGAAGCGCGCGGCGAGGAAGGGCAGCCCCACGACGGTGAGCACGCTCCCCGCCAGCACCGCCCTCCGGACCCGGACGTAGCTGCGCGCCCGGCGGAGCGTCACGTCCCAGGGCTGGAGCAGGCGCGGGGTGCGCCCTGCCGCTGCACGGATTCGGGGTGAGCCGAGGTGGGTCAACGCATTCTCGCTGCCGCGGTCGCGATCGCTCGACGTCGCAATGGACATACCAGCCGCGGGGCGGACCTCCTTGCGCGTCGAGCGTGCGCGCGGACCGTCGTGGGCCTCCCCGTCGCGCAAACCCTGCGCGTCCGGGGCGATCGACGCTGGAACGCGGGTCCACAGGTGTGGGGGTGGGTCCTCCGCATCGGTGCGTCCGCGACTCATGTGAGTGGACGCCTGCGGGTGCGCGCCGTGGGCGGGTCCTGGCAGACTGGAGATCCTCCCCGTGCGCCGGTCGCTCGTCCTCGTCGCGGTGCTGGTGGTCGCGGGCGCGCTGGCTGCGGTGGTCCTTCGCCGGCCGGCCGCGCCCCCACCGCCACCCACGGTCACGGCCCTGGTGAGCACGCCGGCGTCCGACGCGGGGCTCACCGACGACGAGGTGTTCTCCGCCAGCATGGCTCGACTGGCCGAGGCCAAGCGCCGCGCGGACGCGGAGCTGGCGGCCGAACGCGTCGCCGCTGCCACGGCCCGCCCTCCCGCCGTCGAGGCCTCCGACGCGGGCGGGCTGGCGCACGGTTCCGGGC
>DASROG010000265.1:0-5105 GCA_035646995.1 Myxococcaceae bacterium | reverse complement strand
GTCCGGGACCGGACGGGGCGGCAGCGGGCGGAGCGTGATCCGGGTCGCCGGACGGGGCGTCGGGACCTGCGCGGGTTGAACCGACCGGAGGAGCCACAGCACCACCGCCGCGTGCAGCAGGAGCGAGACCGCCAGCGCTCGGAGGAAGGGCCGGCGGTGCACGGGCCTCCCTGGTGTCATCGGCGCGCTGCTCCTCCCTCGTCAGGGTGCACGGTCCCCGGGACGCCGAACGGCCGGCACGGGTGGAATGTTCCCTCGCCGGGGCGAGAGCGTACCGGGGAACTTCTCCGGAGGCTCGTTCGTGGCCACCGGCCATCGGCCGCCGCTGCCGTGCTTCGAGCGAGCAGCCGGCGGAGCTGGCGGCCGGCCTCGGGCACGTGCCGACCCGGCCCGGCCAGCCGCCTCCTCACCGCCGTCCACCTCCACCGCGCCGTGCAGGAGGACGAGGTTCGCGAGGCGCTGGCCGCCGCACACACCGACCTGGGTCAGGCCGCCGGGGACCTGGTGGCGCCGGAGGCCGGCGACTGCCGTGACCGGCACGCGCGCGGGGCGGAGGCCGAGGCGGCGAGCACACCGGACGAGGCCGACGGCCCGGCAGCCCCCGACGTCCCAGTCGCACGAGGGGCGGGGGAGGGCTAGCGAGGCGCGCCGAGGGCGTCGAGCAGCGCGTCCGCGGTGGCCTCCACCGAGAGCCGCGCCCGATCCGACGGGGTGACGAACCCATGCGCGACCTGCCGGTCGATGACGGCCACCAGCGGATCCCAGAACCCGTCCACGTTGAGCAACCCCAGGGGACGGGTGTGCAGCCCGAGCTGGGCCCAGGTGAGCGCCTCGAACAGCTCGTCGAGCGTGCCGAACCCGCCTGGAAGGGCGACGAAGGCGTCGCTCTCGGCGGTCATCCGTGCCTTGCGAGCGTGAAGCCCGTCCACCAGCACCAGCTCGGTGAGCCCGGAGTGGGCCACCTCGACGCTGGACAGCGAACGGGGGAGCACGCCGACCACCGGTGCTCCCGCCGCCAGGGCGGCGTCGGCCAGGGCGCCCATGAGACCGACCCGGGCGCCACCGTACACCAGGCCCAGCCCGCGCTCGCCGAGGCGCCGCCCGAGCGCTGCCGCCGCCTCGGTGTACACGGGCGCGATGCCGTTCCGGGCCCCACAGAAGACGCACACGTGGAAGGGCCGGCTCACGCGGGCAGGCTCCCGAGGCTCGCGCCGGCGTGCATGCGGATCATCAGGACCACCGCCACTGCAGCCAACACGAGGAACGGCAGCCCGAGCCGGTCAAAGGTGCGGAACGGCTGCGCCGGGTGCGACCGGTACCCCGCGCGGATCACGAGCCCGGCCACCAGCCCCGCCAGGAAGCCGCCCAGGTGCGCGGCCCAGCTCACCCGGGGCACGAGGCTGACCAGGACCAGGAGGATGGTCCACTGGACCAGCACCTTCCTGGCCCGACCGTCGGAGATGGGGAGCGCGAGCCCCAGCCACCCTGCGATGACGCCCGAGGCACCGGCGCTGGGGTAGTGCCACATGAACCCCAGCGCGGCGGCGGAGGAGAGAAGGCCGGCGATGATCGACACCAGCGCCAGGCGCGCCGTGCCGATCTGCCGCTCCACCACCGGGCCGAAGCTGAAGATGCTCAGGCCGTTCATCAGGATGTGCATCGGCGTCACGTGCTCGACGTTCGAGGTGAGCACCCGCCACCACTCCCCGGCGGCGATGGCCGGCCCGTAGAGGAGGAAGCGGTCCGGAGGCTCGCCATCGACCGCGTGAGGCAGGAACACCAGCACGCAGACCCCGAGGAAGATCCACGAGAACAGCGGGGGCGGCAGCCGGGGGACCGGCACGGGCGGCGGAGTCGGAGTGGGTTCCACCGCCTCAGAGCTCGCGCTGGACAACGGTGTCCTTGTTCCAGTTGTGATCGTCGCGGTTGGGGTAGTCGAGCGTGTAGTGAAGCCCACGGCTCTCCTTGCGGCGGCTGGCGCACTCGACGATCAGGTGCGCGACGTCGGCGATGTTCCGCAGCTCGATCACGTCGCGGGTCACCTTGAAGCGCCAGTAGTAATCCCGGATCTCCTCGCGGAGCAGATCGAGGCGGCGGCGGGCGCGCATCAGGCGCTTGTCGGTGCGGACGATGCCCACGTAGTTCCACATGAGTCGGCGGACCTCTTCCCAGTTGTGGGTGACGAGCACCGCCTCGTTGGGGTCCACCGCGGCCCCGGGGTCCCAGGGCGGAACCTCCTCGGCCTGCGCCTTGCCGCCCAGCTCTCCGGCCGCGACCTGTGCGGCCCGGTGGCCGAAGACCAGGCCCTCGAGCAGAGAGTTGGAGGCGAGTCGGTTGGCGCCGTGAAGCCCGGTCTGAGCCACCTCGCCCACGGCGAAGAGCCCCGGCACGCTGGTGCGGCCGCCGAGGTCGGTGGAGACACCCCCGCACTGGTAATGCGCCGCCGGCACCACCGGGATGGGCTGGACCGCCATGTCGATGCCGAAGGCCTTGCAGGTCTCGTAGATGTTGGGGAAGCGCTCGATCAGGAAGGCCCGCCCGAGGTGGGTCATGTCCAGGAGCACGAAGTCGTCGCCGGTGCGCTTGAGCTCCGAGTCGATGGCCCGGGCCACGATGTCGCGCGGAGCGAGCTCGCCGCGGGGGTCGTAGCGCTGCATGAACGGCGCGCCGTTGCGCAGCCGGAGCTTCCCGCCTTCCCCGCGCAGCGCCTCGGAGATGAGGAAGTTCTTCGCCTCGGGGCTGAAGAGGCAGGTGGGGTGGAACTGGTAGAACTCCATGTTGGCGATGCGCGCGCCCGCCCGGTAGGCCATGGCCACCCCGTCGCCGGTCGCGACGTCGGGGTTCGTGGTGTACAGGTAGACCTTGCCCGCGCCTCCGGTGGCCAGCACCGTCACCTTGCCGAGGAAGGTCTCGATCTCCCCGGTGGGAAGGAGCACGTAGGCGCCGAGGCATCGCGGCTGACCGTGCGGGCTGCGCCGGTCGAGGATGAGGTCGATCGCCGAGGAGTCGGAGAAGAACTGGATCTGCGGCCGGTCGTCGCTGGCGGCGAGGAGTGCCCGTTCGATCTCCCGGCCGGTGATGTCCCCGGCATGGACGATGCGGCGGCGGGTGTGCCCCCCCTCGCGGCCGAGGTCGAACTCCCCGTTGGGCTGGGTGTCGAAATGTGCGCCCAGCGCCGCCAGCTCCCGGATGCGTTCCGGACCCTCGCGCACCGTGACCGACACCGCCTCCGGGTTGTTCAGCCCGGCCCCGGCGTCCACGGTGTCCGCCACGTGCTGCGCGAAGCTGTCGCGCTCCGAGAGGACGGCGGCCACTCCCCCTTGCGCATACATGGTGTTGCTCTCGGAGCGGCTGCGCTTGGTGAGGACCGCCACCGATCCGTGCTGTGCGGCCTCGAGGGCGAACGACAGGCCGGCCACGCCACCGCCGAGCACCAGGAAGTCGAACCGCTGGGGCATGGGACCGTCCTGTAACGCTGCCAACCCGGCGGAAACAAGGCCATTTCTTGAGGTTCCGACGGCGGGTTCAGTAGAGTCGGAGGCCGGCCTCCCTCCCGATGCGTTTCGTCCCCTTGCTCCTGCTCGCGCTCCTCGCGGCCCTGCCCGCGCGCGCGAGCGCCATCTATACCTACCGCGAGAAGGACGGCACCATCGTCTACACCAACGTGCCCCCCTCGGGAGTGAAGGCGCGCCGCCTGGGCGGCTCCTCGTTCCGTCAGGCACCGCGTCCGAGCGAGGCGCCGGCGCGCTCGGTCATCGCGCCCTCGCTGTACCTCGAGTGGATGACCGAGGCGGCGCGGAAGTACAACATCCCGCTGGCCCTGGTTCGGGCCGTGGCCCATGCGGAGAGCAACTTCGATCCCCACGCGCTCTCCCGGAAGGGTGCCTCGGGGTTGATGCAGCTCATGCCCGGCACCGCCTCGGAGATGTACGTACGGGACATCTTCGACGCGCGGCAGAACATCTTCGGCGGCGTGCGGTACCTGCGCGTCCTGGCCAACGAGTTCGACGGGCAGATGGAGACCATGGTGGCTGCGTACAACGCCGGGCCGGACGCGGTGCGGAAGTACGGGAACCAGGTCCCGCCGTTCGACGAGACCCGGGCCTATGTCCAGAAGGTCCTGGCGCTGTACTTCCAGTACAAGCAGGAGGGGGCGATGACCTCGCAGGTGGAGCCGGCGTCGTGGCGGTGAACCCGGCGGAAGCCAACGACGCGGTCTTCCTCGAGGCGCTCTACCGCGGGGGCGAGCTGCTCCAGCAGGGGCAGGTGAACGAGGCTCGCGATCACCTGGAGCGCGCGTACCAGATGCGCCCCGGGGACGAGAAGGCGAAGAACCTGCTCGGGCTCGCCTACTTCAAGCTGGGCGACTTCGTCCGCGCCGCCGAGGTGTACGAGGCGCTGGTGCGGGAGAACGGCACGGACCCGACGCTCCGGGTCAATCTGGGCCTCGTGTACCTCAAGTCCAACCAGCTGACCCGCGCGGTTCGCGAGTTCGAGACCGCGGTGGAGCTGCAGCCCGGACATCTCAAAGCGCACAACTACCTGGGGCTGGCGCTCGCGCAGGCCGGGCAGTACGGCCGGGCGCGCGAGCACTTCGTGAAGGCGGGCTCGGAGGCCATGGCGGAGAAGATGGCCAAGGCCCTCGCTGCCGAGGCGCGTCCGGTGCCGGTGCCGCCGCGGCCCGCGCCGCCGGCCGCGGAGTCGAGGATCGCGGGGATCACCCAGGAGCTCCCCGTGGTCTCGGTCTCCGAGCTCGGCGGCAAGCCGAGCGCGCCCATCCCGCTCACCGAGAGCGTCCCGCCCGTCCCCGCGGCCCCGCTTCCCAGCTTCGGAAACGGAGAGGCCGCCGAGGCCGCGAGCGCGCCGGCCCCGGCCCCGGCCCGGGAGGCCCCCTCGCGCGCGCCCGTGCAGCAGTTCCCGCCTGCGCCGCCGGTCAGCGCGCCGCCCCCGGAGCCTCCGGCCTCGGCGAGGAGCCTCCGCGGCACCGCCGCCGAACCGGCGCAGGGCGTGGTGCGGCCCACCGAGCTCACCACGGTCGCCGGGAAGCTCCCTGGAGACGGGAGCCGCACCTTCACCGTCACGCCCGAGGCGGTCCGGGTGGAGGT
>DASROG010000264.1:0-3871 GCA_035646995.1 Myxococcaceae bacterium | reverse complement strand
GATCTTCCGCGAGAAGGGCGTGGAGCTGGACCCGGTGATGGAGATGGACAACGTGGAGACCATCAAGCGCGCCGTGGAGATGGGGGTGGGGGTCTCCATCCTTCCTGCGGCCACCGTGGCGCACGAGCTGGCCCAGGGAACGCTGGTGGCGCGGCCCTTTGCCGAGGGCAACTTCACCCGGCCCATCGGCCTGCTGGTCCGGAAGGGCAAGTACCTCGACCGCGCCTCCCAGGCGGTGCTGGACACGTTCAAGGACGCGGCAGGCGCCGCCGAGGAGTGATCGGTTGTGCCCGGAGGCGGGCTACTGGTTCCCGCCTCCCTGGTGCTGCTTCATCATCTCCTCGACCTGCTTGCGCTGCTCGGGCGTGAGCCGTTGCATCATCTGGTCGCGCATCTGCTGATTATGCTGAGGCGGCGTGGCACCGGCGGAACCGCTCCTCGACTCGGTGTAGCCCGCGGGCACCTTGAACGCCGAGTCGGGAACGGACTGGGCCTTCACCGAGGTGGCTTCCCAGGTCATTCCGCCGCCGCCGCGCTCGTTCTTGGTGACGACCTTGAGGGGGATGCCGGCCACTCCGGCCTCCTTCAGCGCCTTCCACCAGCCACCGCCGCGCTGGTCGGCGCTCGCGAAGGCCCTCTCCAGATCCCCCGCCGACACCAGCTTGGTGTCCACCCACAGCTCCATCGGTTCCTTCCCGTCGCGGGAGACCTGGACGTGCTCGGTGCTCCGACCGGCGACGGTCTCCTTTCCGAGCTTCTTCACCGTCCACTTCGCCGACTCGGCGGAGGAGGCGTCGTCCTTCTCGTTGGCGAGCTTCTGGTAGGTCCTGTTCGCGTCGTGGACCATGTAGGTGGTGTCCGGCTCGTCACCCCGGTGGATGACGACCTGCTTCATCGCGTCGGGGACCCCGGGCAGCTTCATCTCCTGCTCCATCCGGCTGTTCATGCCCTTGAGGTAGATCTTCCCGTTCCCGGTCGTCGACATCGCCTGACCGCCCGCGTTGCCGGTCGCGGTCATCTTCGTCTCGATGACGCCCTCGTAGGCGAGCGCAGGAACGGCGGCGAGGCACAGCGCGGCGACGAGCGCTCGGGTCATGGGGCTTCTCCTTGCAGGGCGGGGCATTCTGCCGACTCCAGACGCCCGGGGGGCACGAAAAATCATTCCCTCACGCCAGGCGACGGAGCCGGGCCGCGTAGAACCCGTCCATACCCTCGGGTCCGGGCAGCGTCCGGAGGGCCCCCTGGGCGAGGGGCCAGCCGAGCCGCTCGGCGAGCGACGGAGTCTCGAGCGTGAAGTCGGGGTGGCTCCGCACGAAGAGCTCCACCTGGTCTTGCCCCTCCTCGGGCTCGGTGCTGCACACCGCGTAGATCAGGAGACCCCCCGGAGGCACGACCGCCTGGCATCGCTCGAGGATGCGCCGCTGCAGGGTGGCCAGGCGGGCCAGGTCTGGCTCCTCGCGGCGCCAGCGCAGCTCGGGATGGCGCCGGAGCGTACCCAGCCCGGTGCAAGGCGCATCGAGCAGCACCGCATCCACCGGTCCGATGGAGTCGGGGAACGGCTCGGTCGCATCGTGGGCCAGCACCTCGATGCGTTCGTCCAGCCGGAGGCGGCGCGCCTCGGAGCGAATCCTCTCCAGCTTCGCCGGGTAGAGGTCGACCGCGAGCACCGGGTGCGTCTCGGCCTGGTGACAGGCCTTGCCTCCCGGCGCGGCGCAGGCATCCAGCACCCGCGCGCCCTCGGGGATGGCGGCGTACAGGCCGACCAGCTGCGCCGCCTCGTCCTGAACCTGGAAGCGTCCCTCGGCGTACCCCACCAGGTCCTCCACCGGCCCAGGCGAAGGGAGGCGAAACCCCACCGGGGAGCGTTCGGTGGGAAAGGCGGCGAGCCCCGCCTCGGCGAACAGCGCCCCCAGCGCCTCGCGCGTTCCGGCGCGGGTGTTGGTGCGCACGGTCACCGGAGGGGACTCGTTGTTGGCCGCGAGCATCGCCTCGGCGCCGGCGCGGCCGTACCGGCGGAGCCAGCGCTCCACCAGCCAGCGGGGGTGGCTCTCGCGCACCGAGAGGTACTCGACCAGGTCCGACTCCGGCGGAAGCGGAATGGACTCCACCCCCGCCACCTTCCGGAGCACGGCGTTCACGAAGCCCGAGGCCCGCGACAGCCCGAGCTGCTTCAGTCCCTCCACCGTCTCCGAGACCGCAGCCCGGCGAGGAACGCGGGAGAAGAAGATCTGGTAGCTGCCGATGCGGAGCGCGGCCAGGACCCGGTCCTCGAGCGCCGCCAGCCGTCGGTCGGAGAAGGCGGCGATGACCCGGTCGAGCGAGACGCGCCGCCGGGTCGCGCCGTAGGAGAGCTCGGTCACCAGTCCCGCATCGCGCGGGTCGCGCAGCGGCGCCTCGGCGAGCCGCTGATCGAGCACCACGTTCAGGTAGGCATCGGTGGCCTCGACGCGGGCCAGCACGTCGATGGCCACCGCCCGCGCGTTCATTCCAGCGCCGCCATCCACTCCACCAGCTGGTGGTCGCTGAGCGCTCCCTTGGGCTGCACGGCGAGGACGAGGGCCTGGAGCACCTCCTCCAGCTGGTCCCGCTGACCGGCCTCCACCGCCGCCCCGCGCTGCAGCGCCACCCACTCTCCGCGGGCCCAGGTGGCGAGCCCCGCCGGGGTGAGGCGCCCCGCCAGTCGGTCGGCGATGCGCGAGCGCACCTCGGCCCGGGTGAGCCCCGCGCCCGGAACGCGGCGTCCGGGCGGCGGCTGAGGGGCGGTGCGACCGAGCGACTTGGCCGCGCTCGCCGGTGCGCTCGGCGCGGGCGCCCGCGTGGCCGAGGCAGCAGCCGCCTCCCCGTTCCGTCCCGCTACCTCCCGCGCGGTGCCCTCGGGGCGCGCCGGGCCGAGCGTCTTCGCACGCCCGGCCGCCGCCTGGGCCGCCATCGCCGCGGGCGCGGGCCGCGCGGACGCGCGGACGGGCGCGGTGGGTGGAGCAGCCCGTGCCGCCGCGCGGGTCACTCCGTCGCTCGGCGTCTCGCCGCCCTTCGCCGCCCGCGCACGCGCCGGCTCGGACGCGCGCCCGAGGGTCTTGGTCGCCCTCGCCGCGGCCGCGCGGCTCGCGGCACGGGACAGGCGCTCCAAGGCCTCGAGGTATGCCTCGACGCCGGTGCCCGCCACGCGTGCCGTGCACACCTCGCGCAGCAGCGACCGGCGCTGCGCGGCGGCGCGCCCCTTCGCCGGCACGAGCAGGACCTCCACCACCGGCATCCGGGAGGCGGACACCGCGGCCCGGAGCACGTGCGAGCCCGGCGCCAGCGGCCCGGGGTTGAGCACCACACCCTCGGCCCAGGTGCGTTGCTCCCAGAGCGCATCCACCAGCGCACCCTCGTGGTTGCTCTGCACGGTGCGCAGCACGTGCCCCAGCGCTCGCGCCTTCTCCGCCAGGCGCCGGTCCACCTCGGCCAGGGTGAGCCCCGGCGGATCTCCCTCTCGATGTCCGAGGAACTGGAGCGTCGGTCCGTGGAGCACGAGCACGTTCATGGCACGCCTCCTCCGAAGGGACGCTCGCCCTCCTTCAGGCGATGTCCGCTCAGGAACTCGGCGGCGGTCATCCGCCGCTTCCCCTCCGGCTGCACCTCGAGAAGGCGCAGCGCCCCCTCGCCGCTGGCCACGTCGAGGGTGCCGTGGGAGGCGAGCACCGTACCCGGTGCCCCCGCGCCGGGCACCACCTCCGCCCGCCACACCTTCAGGAGCTGCGGCCCGAGCTGGGTCCAGGCCCCCGGCCAGGGGACGAAGGCGCGGACCCGCCGCTCCAGCTCCACCGCTGGCCGGGCCCACTCCAGCCGCCCGTCCTCCTTCTCCACCATCCGCGCGACGGTGATGCCC
>DASROG010000263.1:0-3332 GCA_035646995.1 Myxococcaceae bacterium | reverse complement strand
GGGGTGCCACGCTCGCGGTGGGCCGCGGCTTCTCCACCACCGCCGGCTACGGCCGCGAGGCGTTCCGCATGCTCGCCGGGATCCGCTACGAGTTCGAGCCCGAGCCCGCGGCGCCGCCGCTCAAGGACCGCGATGGCGACGGCGTGCCGGACGAGCGCGACCGCTGCCCCGACGAGCCCGGGGACGGTCCGGACGGTTGCCCCGACCTCGACTGGGACAAGGACGGGATCCCGAACGTCGACGACCGGTGCCCGCGCGAGCCCGGCACCATGGAGCTCGACGGCTGCCCCGACCGCGACAAGGACGCCATCCCCGACCCCGAGGACAAGTGCCCGGACGAGCCCGGTCCGGCGGAGAACGACGGTTGCCCGGTCACCGGCCCGCTGGTGACGCTGGAGTCCGACCGGGTTCGGCTGCGGGGCAGCGTCCACTTCGACTACGACAAGGCGGTCATCAAGCCCGAGTCCTTCCCCCTCCTCGACGAGGTGGTGGGCGTGCTCTCCAAGAACCCGCAGCTGAAGCACGTGCGGGTCGAGGGGCACACCGACAACAAGGGCACCGCGACCTACAACCTGGACCTCTCCCGCCGGCGCGCCGCCGCCGTGGTGGAGTACCTGGTCCAGCACGGCATCAGCCGCAGCCGCCTGGTCAGCGCCGGGTACGGCTTCGAGCGGCCGATCGCCGACAACGCCACCGCGCTTGGCCGGGCGAAGAACCGCCGCGTCGAGTTCCGGCTGCTCGAGGACGAGAAGGGCGGCAAGCCACAGAAGTGATGCTGCGCCGGGCCGGAGGGGCGTTATTCGTCCGCCTCGCCTCCGGAGGGTTCCCCGATGCCCGACGCCCCGCCCCGCCTCCAGGACTACGTGCTCCTCGGCCGAAGTGGCCTCCGCGTCTCCCGCCTCTGTCTGGGGACGATGACCTTCGGCACCGAGTGGGGCTGGGGCTCCGCAGAGTCCGCCGCCCGGGAGATGTTCGACCGCTACCTCGACGCCGGCGGCAACTTCGTCGACACGGCCGACGGCTACACCGGCGGGACCAGCGAGACGCTGGTGGGGAGGTTCATCCGCGACCGCGGGAACCGGGACCGGGTGGTGCTGGCCACCAAGTTCACCTTCGCCGCCGAGCCCGGGAACCCCAACGCGGGCGGCAACGGGCGGAAGAACATCCACCGCGCTCTCGAGGGCTCGCTGCGGAGACTCCAGACCGACTACGTCGATCTCTACTGGCTACACGCCTGGGATGGGCTCACCCCGGTTGAGGAGGTGCTGTCCACGCTCGATGCCCTGGTGCGCGCGGGGAAGATTCGCGCGATCGGCTTCTCCGACGTGCCCGCCTGGTACCTGGCCCGCGCCCAGACCATCGCCGAGCTCCGCGGCTGGGAGACCCTCTGCGCGCTCCAGCTGGAGTACTCCCTGGTGGAGCGCAACATCGAGCGCGAGCACGTCCCCGCCGCGCTCGCCCTCGGCGTGGGCATCTGCCCCTGGAGCCCGCTGGCCAGCGGCATGCTGTCCGGGAAGTACCGCCGCGACCGGGCGCTCGAGGGGCAGGGCCGGCTCGGCGCCATCCAGCAGTCGGGCAACCCGGGCTTCCTGAAGCTCTTCACCGAGCGGAACTGGCAGATCGTCGACGCCCTCGTCTCCATCGCGAAGGAGGTGGGGCGCTCCCCGGCGCAGGTCGCGCTCGGCTGGCTCGCGCACCGCCCGGCCGTCGCCTCCACCATCATCGGGGCGACGAAACCCTCGCAGCTCGACGACAACCTGGCCGCGCTCTCCTTCGAGCTGCCCGAGCCGCTCCGGAAGAAGCTGGACGAGGTCACCCGGCCGGAGACGGTGCACCCGTACCACTTCTTCGAGCCAGAGATGCAGCAGATGATGACCGGCGGGACGCGGGTCACGCTCCGCTAGCGCGCAGTCCCCCGCACCAGGGGGACGCCTGCGGAAGCGCGCAGGGGCGCGCCAGCGTCCAGGCTCAGTCCCGGGCGAGCACCGCCTCGATGCGCGCGCGCCAGGTCCCCTCGCTCGCCGCGCCGAGATAGGTCGCGAGCAGCTGCCCCTTCCGGTCGATGAGCGCCATCGTGGGAATGGCCGACACCGCGTAGGCGTCCGCCGTGTCGTCGTCGGCGAAGGCGGCGTAGCGGGCGAGGGCGGGGGCACGCTGGTCGATGAACATCCCCACCTGTACCTTGGCGACGCTCGGATCGTCACGGCTCGCGGCGAGGAACACCACCCCGCGGGGCTCGTACTCGCTGGCCAGCTTCAGCAGGATCGGCATCTCGGCGATGCACGGCCCGCACCAGGTCGCCCAGAAGTCGAGCATCACCACCTTGCCCCGGAGCTCGGAGGAGCTGATCGAGCCGCCGCCGAACCTTTCCAGGCGGAAGGACGGCGCATGCCGCTGTCCCTTCTCGGCCGGCCGCGAGGTGCGTGCCTCCTGGATGCCCGACCAGAGGAGCCCGGCGATGCCCAGCGCGAGCAGGACCACCGGGAGCACCGGAAAGCGGCGCGGCGCGTCCGCCACCTCGCCCGCGGCCTCCTCGGTTCCGCCTTCCGTCGTCACGCCATCCTCCGCACCAGCGCGTCCAGCCCTCGCCGCACCCAGGCGCGGGTCCGGGGGCGGTGCTCGAGCCAGCACACCATCCACGGTGAGCAGCGGTCGTAACACGCGACAGCGACCCGGCCCATCCTCGTTGGCAGCAGCACGTCGTCGCGCCACGCCCTGAGGAGGTCCAGCTCGCGGCTCCCCTCCCCATAGGCCTGGGTGGCGATCCAGCACGGACCGGAGCGCCTTCTCCAGAGGGTCCGGCCTGACGAGAGGTTGGTGACCCCCCGCAGCACCGGGCCCTCGGTGTAGAGGAAGGCGAGCAGATCGCCGCGGGCGGCGTGGAACGGCTCCGGCGAGCCATCGTCGAACTCGACCCGCGAGCCACCTCCACCGAGCGGCTCGAGCCGGAACGACAGCCGTCGTCCGAACGGAGCGGCGAGGGAGCGCACCTCCCGCGACTCGGCGAGGTAGGCGGAGAAGGGCTGCCGGCAGCGGACGCAGGTGAAGGCGTGCAGCGCGTACGTCGGGGGAAAGCTGACCTCCTGCTCGGCCCGACAGCCCGGATGAGCGCATGCGATGCGGGCCCGGACGGTGGGCGCAGGCCGAGGGTCGTAGCGGGACACCCGGCGCTTCGCGTCCCACACCGGGCGCTCGAGCTCGTCCTCGCGGACCCAGGCGCGGCGGCGAGTGCGGCTGTCGCGCTCGAGCAGGCTGGCGCGGGCCCATGCCTCCTCCGCCTGGACGATGCGCCCCTCGGTGGTCGCAGCCAGCGCCTCGGCGTGGGCCTGGAC
>DASROG010000262.1:0-4512 GCA_035646995.1 Myxococcaceae bacterium | reverse complement strand
GGCCCCACCCGAAGGCGCCGAGGCCGAGCCGGATGAGCACCGGCATCCAGGCGCCGGTCCGGCTCACCTCCACCGCGGCAAGCACCACGCCGGTGACGACCAGCGCCCCGCCGAGGCCCCGCAGCACCCAGCGGGCGTGGGGACGGGGCGGAGCGGCGACGCCGAGGACGAGCGGCTCGTCCATCAACGCTTCTCGGGCTTGAGCAGCGGGAAGAGGATGACGTCCCGGATGGAGGGGGTGTCGGTGAGGAGCATCGCCAGCCGGTCCACTCCCAGCCCCTCGCCACCGGTGGGGGGCATCCCGTGCTCGAGGGCCCGGATGTAGTCCTCGTCGTAGTCCATCGTCTCGGTGGCCCCTCTCCGCTTGGCCTCCACCTGGGCCTCGAAGCGGCCCTTCTGGTCCAGCGGGTCGTTCAGCTCGCTGAACCCGTTGGCGATCTCCCGGCCCATGATGAACAGCTCGAACCGGTCGGCGATTTCAGGGCGCTCGTCGTTCCGCCTGGCCAGGGGGCTGATCTCGGTGGGGAACTCGGTGACGAAGGTGGGCTGGACCAGCCGGGGCTCCACCCCGTGCTCGAAGAGAACCGCCAGCATCGCCCCGGGGCCGAACGCGTCCAGGTGCCGGCGCTCGCTCTCGGGCAGCTTCGGCCCGATCTCGGCCCGGAGACGGTCGGCGTCCTTCAGGTCGGCCTCGGTCAGGGAGGGGAAGGCCTGGCGGACCGCCTGGGCCATGGGGAGCCGCGGCCAGGGCGGCGTGAAGTCGATGACCTGTCCCTGGTAGGGGACCTTCAGCGATCCGGTAACCCGCTCGGCCGCGCCGGAGACCATCTCCTCCGTCTCGGCCATCATGTCCTCGTAGGTGGCGTACGCCCGGTACCACTCCAGCATCGTGAACTCGGGGTTGTGCCGGGTGCTGATCCCCTCGTTCCGGAAGTTCCGGTTGATCTCGTAGACCCGCTCGATGCCGCCCACCACCAGGCGCTTGAGGTACAGCTCGGGCGCGATGCGGAGGAAGAGGGGGATGTCCAGCGCGTTGTGGTGGGTGGTGAAGGGCCGGGCCGCAGCGCCGCTCACCAGGGAGTGCATCATCGGCGTCTCGACCTCGACGTAGCCCCGGCGATCGAGGAACTCCCGCAGATAGCGGACCAGCCCGGTACGCCGGAGGAAGACCTCCTTCACTTCCGGGTTGGAGACCAGATCCAGGTACCGCTGACGGTACCGGGTCTCCAGGTCCGCGAGGCCGTGCCACTTCTCCGGAAGCGCCCGGAGCGCCTTGGTGAGCGGCAGGAACTCGGTGGCGGCGAGGGTCAGCTCCCCGGTCTTGCTCCGGAAGAGCGTGCCCTTCACGCCGACGAAGTCACCCAGGTCGGTGAGCTTGAAGCGTTCGAACTGGTCGCCGAGCACGTCCTTCTTGACGTGAATCTGGAGCTCGCCGCTCCTGTCCCGGAGCTTGATGAACGCCGCCTTTCCGAAGCTCCGGAGCGCCACCACCCGGCCGGCGATCGAATACGTCGCCCGCGAGGCCTCGAGCTGCTCCGCGCTGTCGGAGGCATGCTTCCGGGCGACGTCCGCGGCCAGGTCGGCCGGACGGAACCCGTTCCCGAAGGGGTTGCAGCCCAGCTCGCGCCAGCGCCCGGCCTTCTCCAGGCGCTGGCTGTAGAGCTCTTGCTCCTTTGCCGATTCGTTCTCGTCGCTCACGCTCAGGGAGCCTCTCCTACTCCGGAACGGCCCGGTTGGGATTCTTCACGCCGAGGAGCTGGGCGGTGACGAAGTCGTCCAGCTTCCCGTCCAGCACCGCGTCCACGTTCCCGGTCTCCACCCCGGTCCGGAGGTCCTTCACCAGCCGGTAGGGAGCCAGGACGTAGCTGCGGATCTGCGAGCCGAAGGCGATGTCCTTCTTCTGCGACTCGGCCTCGTCCCGGGCCTGGTTCCGCTTCTGCATCTCCAGATCCCACAGGCGCGAGCGGAGGATCTTCCAGGCCATGTCCCGGTTGGCGTGCTGGCTGCGCTCGTTCTGCATCGCGACGGTGATGCCGGTCGGAACGTGGGTCAGGCGCACCGCGGAGGAGGTCTTGTTCACCTTCTGGCCGCCGGCGCCGCTCGCCCGGTACACGTCGACCCTGACGTCCTTCTCCGGGATGTCGATGACGATGTCGTCATCCACCTCCGGGTAGACGGTCACCGAGGCGAACGACGTCTGCCGCCGGGCGTTGGCGTCGAAGGGGCTGATCCGGACCAGCCGGTGAACGCCGTTCTCCGCCTTGAGGTACCCGTACGCGTTCTCGCCGGTCACCTTGATCGACACGTTCTTCAGGCCGGCCTCCTCGCCGGCCACGAAGTCGTTGATCTCCACGTTCCAGCCCTTCGATTCCGAATATCTGGAATACATGCGGAGCAGCATCGCCGCCCAGTCCATGGACTCGGTGCCGCCGGCGCCGGCGTTGATCTCCATGTAGGCGTTGGCGTGGTCGTTCTCGCCGGAGAGCATCCGCTCCAGCTCGAGCCGCTCCACGTCGTGCTCGATGCCGTCCAGCGAGCTCTCGGCCTCGACCCGCGCCGCCTCGTCGCCGGCCTCGGCAGCGAGCTCCAGCAGCGTGCGCGCGTCGTCGAGGGCGCGCTCCACCCGCTCGAACGCCTCGACCTGCGCCTGAAGCCCCGCCTTCTCCTTGAGCAGGCCCTGCGCCTTGACCTGATCGTTCCAGAAATCCGGCTGACCGGCGTCCCGGTCGATCAGCGCGATCCGAGACCGCTTGCGGTCCAGGTCAAAGATGCCCCCGGAGCGCGTCCAGGCGCGCCTGCAGGGAGCCGATTCGTTCCTTGGGGTCGATGGGCATGAGACGTGTTCAGTGGGGCCGGGAGCGGCGAAGGCGCAGGCGAATCAGGGCCAGGAGCCCCGCGAGCCCGGCGAAGAGCGCGGCAAGGTACGCGGGAACGTCACCGATGACAACGTACGGCGTCGTTCCCTCCAAGAGGGGGAGCGCCGCCATCCGCCACTCCGGGCCGGTCAGCTCGGCCGCCGAGACCGCCAGCCGGTCGCTGGGGACGATGCCCACCTCGGTGGCGTCGAACACTCGCCCGACGGGGTCGATGAACGCGCTCACCCCGGTGTTCGCCGCGCGGGCCACCGGCCTGCCGGTCTCCACGGCCCGGGTGGCGACCATGTGGAGGAACTGGAATGGCGCCGAGCTGAAGCCGTACCAGGCGTCGTTGGTCATGTTCACCAGCACCTGCGCTCCGTTCCGGGCGTAGGTGCGGGAGATCTCCGGGAAGATGGCGTCGAAGCAGATCTCGATGCCCAGCCGCACCGGCGGTGCATCCGGGCGGCGGAGCACCGCCGGACCGAGGTCGTTCCCCGGCGCGAAGCTCGCCCCCACGATGTTTCCGATGCCCAGCACCTCGTCCAGCCGCCACGGCACGTACTCGCCGAAGGGGACCAGGTGGTTCTTCACGTAGTGGTGGCTGATGCCCAGTCCGGGGTCGAGCAGGAAGGCGGCGTTCTCGTTCCCCTTGCGGAGGTTCTTCGGGTCGAACACGTCCACCCCCACCAGCAGCCCCGCGCGATAACCCCCTGGCCGGAGCCCGGCCTCGGTGAGGCGCTTGACGCCGGTGGGGAAGGCGAGCGGGTAGCTGCCCTCGGGCCAGATGATGAGGTCGGCCCCGGCCTCGTCCGCCGCGGCGGTGGACGGCAGGTACCGTCCGAGGATGGTCGCGGCCCGGGAGCTGCCCCGCGACATCTTCAGCTTCTGGTCGATGTTGGCCTGCACGACCGCGGTCTTCACCCGGGGCGCAGCGGCCGCGGCGCGGTCCATCGCCCGCACGTGGAACGCGCCGTAGACGTGCCCCAGCACCAGGACGGCCGCGCCGATCGCGAGGAGCAACCGGGGCATCGGACGCTCGCGGAGGCGCCACCAGCGCCAGCCCTCGTACAGGGCCCCGTTCACCACGGCCACGGCGAGGGCGATGGCATAGACGCCGCCCAGGCTCGCCACCTGGTGGAACCAGAGGTTGCGGGTCTGGGTGTAGCCGAGGTTGGCCCAGGGGAACCCGGAGCAGAAGTAGTTCCGCATCAGCTCGGTGGCCATCCACACCGGGCCGATCGTCCAGCCCATGCTCCAGCCGAGCCCGCGCTCGATGAGCCGGACCAGGCCGGTGGCGATGGCCCAGTGGAAGGCGCACCACGCGACGAGCAGCTCGAGCGCGGGAATGCTCAGCCAGTTGGGCATCCCGCCGAACGTCACCATCGCCACGTTCACCCACCAGAACGCGCCGGTGAAGAACACCATCCCCGCGAGCAACCCCGCGCCGAAGGCCCGCCACGGCGACAGCCGGCGGATCGCCAGCAGCATCGGAACCAGGCAGACGAAGGCCAGGGGCTCGAGGATTCCGGAGGCGAACAGCTCGCGCCGGGGACCGATGGGAAAGGCGATGGGGAATGCGGCCGCGCCGAGCAGTCCGGTGAGCAGCAGAGCTCCGAGCCGCCAGGGCACGAGCACGCGCTCCCGGCGACCGGGC
>DASROG010000261.1:0-22811 GCA_035646995.1 Myxococcaceae bacterium | reverse complement strand
GGCGTTCACCTACGTGTCGGTCCTGAGCATGTTCCTCGGCTTCTTCGCCTTCTACCGGGGGATGTCGGAGGCGGGGATCGCCCGGGTGAGCCAGATCCAGCTCGCGCAGCCGGTGTGCTCGCTGGTCTGGAGCGCGCTGCTGCTCGGCGAGCACATCGACCTGGCCACCACGCTCGCCGCGCTGTTCGTGGTGGGCTGCGTGCTGGTCACCTCGCGGACGCGGGTCCGCGTCGCCTACGCCGTTCCGGAGGCCCCATGATGATCGCTCAGGTCCTCACCCTCGCGCTGGTCGCCACACCGGGAGAGACGGTGTGGAACGAGCTGCAGTCGCGCTGGCGTCCACGTCTGGAGCCACTTCTCACCGAGGTGCTGGCCTTCCCCACCGTGTGGACGGACCAGGAGGCGCTCGCCGCGCAGCGCCGGTGGCTCGCCCGCGTCGGCCCCGAGCTGGGCTTCGTGGTGCGCGACAGGGAGACGATGACCGAGGTCGACCTCCCCGGGCCGGAGGGTGCCCCGGTGCTCGGGCTCGTCGTCCACGGAGATCTCCAGCCGGTGACCGCTTCCGAGTGGACGGTCCCGCCCTTCGCCGCCACCTTCAAGGACGGCGCGGTGTGGGGTCGGGGCGCGGCGGACGACAAGGGTCCGCTGGCCCAGGCGCTGCTCGTCATGGCCGCGCTGCGTACCTCCGGAGTGGCGCGCACCCACACCGTGCGGCTGCTGGTGGGGACGGACGAGGAGCACGGCGCGGAGGACATGGAGACGTACAAGAAGAAGCACGCGCTGCCCGACCTGAGCCTGGTGCTCGACAGCGACTTCCCGGTGGTCGTCGGGGAGAAGGCGTGGGCGGAGTGGGTCATCCTTGCGCAGGAGCGGACGGCGCCGGCGACCGGTTCGGTGGAGGTGGCGGATCTCTCCGCGGGCCAGGCGGTGAGCATCGTTCCCGACGTGGCGACGCTGACCCTGCGCTGGCGGAGCGGAACGCCCGATTGGGAGCGCTGGCTGCGTCCGGTACGAGCGGCGAAGCTGCCGGCCGACACCACGCTGGAGATCCGCGGGACCGGCGGCGAGCGGACCGTCGTCGCTCGCGGGCGCGCGGCGCACGCAGGGGTGGGGCTGAGGCGCGGGCGCAATGCGCTGGTGGCGCTCGCGGTGGCGATGCACGGGCGCTTGCCACCCTGTGCGGCCTCGGATCTCCTCGAGTATGTCCACGCCGCGGGGCGGGACTCCGCCGGGCGCGGGCTCGGGCTTCCTCCGCCCGATCCGCTGTGGGGTCCGGTGGACACCAACTTCGGGGTGCTGGGGCGCGAGGGAAACGGCTGGTTCGGGCTGCGGGTGAATCTCCGGTCGCCTCCTTCGCTGTGGGGTGACGCACTTCGCGCCCGGGTCGACGCGCACGCCCAGGCGTTCGCAGCCCGCCGGGGCGCTCGGTTCATCGCCGGAGGTCGGTTCGGCTACGAGCCCTTTGTCGTGCCCACGGATGCACCGCTGGTGCAGCGGCTGCTCGCCGCGTATGCGCGCGGGACCGGTCGACCCGGCAAGCCGGTGGTGAGCGCGGGCGGGACCTACGCGCAGCGGATGACCAACACCGTCCCCTTCGGGATGTGGTTTCGCGAGGACGGGATCTACCCGGGGCACGCGTCCGACGAGCGCATGCCGATCCGCTCACTCGAGCTCGGGATGCACGCCCTGGCCGAAGCTGTCGGCGATCTGGCGACGAGTCCTCCCATCGCGCACCCGCTCGAGACCCCGACCTCGCGGCCCTGACCGTCCACGACCCGAGACGGGCCACGCGCTCCCCGGAGCGCCTCGCTCGAGGTGCTCGCGCGCGGCGGCCGAGGGAGAACCTCGAAGAGGTGTCTCGAAGAGGTGTCAAACACCTCGTTACGTCCTCGATGGTGGACTCTCCGTCCGCGGGCCGCGACTGTCACTCGCAGGTGAGCTTCGTCCGGGCGTTCACCTCGGCACCCCACCGGGTGCAGGTCCGCACGCCGGTCTGGCTGCCCTCGAACTCCCAGCACGGGCGCAGGCGGTAGACCAGGAGCGTCGGCCTGCCGCCGCTGCCCACGACCTGGACGGGGGGCGGCGTGCCGGTCGACTCCAGGCGCACGAAGCCACCCCCTGCATCCGGGGAGAAGGTCCCCCGGAACGTCCACGGCACGCCGCCCGTCGTCCCTTCGAAGAGCCATGCGCCGCGGTCGGGACGGACGTGGGTCCAGGCCGGATCGGTGGGCCAGACGAACTCCTGCCAGCTGTACCGGTTGGGCTTGTCGTCCACGGTACCGTCCGGGTTCATCGGCACGAAGGGCTGAGGGGCGGCGCCGATGAACGTGCCGTCGAAGATGCAGTACTGCGGCCCGCGCTTGCAGGCGGAGACAAGGAGGATCGAGGACGCAGCGAGGACAGCCAGGCGCACGACGCGACGGTCTCGCAGCCCGGCACCCGGCGGGTCAAGCAGGTCCGGACACGCCTCAGGGCTTGGCGGCGGCGCCGCCGGGCGGGATGAGTCGCTCGAGGTTCCGGCCATCGCGCCGGTCGGGGACGGGCGTGTGGGTCGCCGCGCGACGGCTCCCGTGCCGCATCGAGTACACGTGGGTGAACTCGGCTCCGAGGTACAGGATGAGCGACGAGTAGTAGACCCAGAGCAGCAGGATGACGACCGAGCCCGCGGCGCCGTAGCTGGAGGCCACGCTCGCCTTCGCCAGATAGAAGCCGATCCCGAGCTTGCCGATGGTGAAGAGGAGGGACGTGACCAGCGCCCCGAGCCACACGTCTCGCCAGGCCACCGGGGTGTCGGGGAGGATCTTGTAGATCATCGCGAAGAGCACGGTGATGACTACGAGGCTCACCGTCGCGTTCAGCGCCTGACCCACCGCCGCGCCGCCGGGGAGGAACATCCCGAGGTAGTCGCCGATCACGGAGAGGACCGCGGAGAGGATCAGCGACACCAGCAGCAGGAAGCCGATGCCCAGCACCATGCTGAAGGAGAGCAGCCGGACCCTCAGGAACTCCACGATGTCGTTGGTGGTGGGCGGCTTCGCCTTCCAGATGGTGTTCATCGAGTCCTGGAGCTGGGCGAAGGCGCCGGTCGCACCGAAGAGCAGCGTCGCGATCCCGACGATGGTGGCCAGGACTCCCCCACCCTGCTCCTTGTTCAGGTTGGCCACGACGTCCTGCAGCGCCTTGGCGCCGGCGTCACCGATGAGCCCCGCCAGCTGGGCGTACAGCTGCCCTTCCGCCGCCTGCGGGCCGAAGACCAGCCCCGCGACCGCCACGGCGATCAGCACGAGGGGAGCGAGCGAGAAGAGCGAGTAGTACGCGAGCGCAGCTGCGAGGGTGCTGGCCTTGTCCTCGCTCCAGCGGACCACTGTCTCCTTGGCCAGCGTCGTCACCGTTCCGAGCGCGCCTGCCATTGCCGCCCTCCTGAAGACAACGTAGGGACCCGATCTCCGGGGAGGAACCCGCCCGACCCCAATCTGTCTCCTGCCTGGAGGCCCGGAGGGCGCACGGGCTGCGCGAGCGCCCGGTGCGTCGGCACGGGCCGTGCTCGGCACGTTCAACCCGGACCCGCTGTCAGCAGCACCGGGCATTCTGAGGGGACGCCCATGCCCAGGCCGCGCACCCATTTCACCTGTCAGTCCTGCGGATTCCAGTCCGCCAAGTGGCTCGGCCGCTGCCCGGATTGCAGCGGGTGGAACACGCTGGTGGAGGAGGCGGCGCCCGTCGAGGACCGCCGTCCGGCGTGGGGCGCCTCCGGAGGCTCGAGCCGCCCGGTGAAGCTGGTGAACGTGGAGGGCGAGGCCGAGGAGCGCCGCCGCACCGGCATCGGCGAGCTGGACCGGGTGCTCGGCGGCGGGGTGGTGCCCGGGTCGCTGGTGCTGCTCGGGGGCGACCCTGGCATCGGGAAGTCGACGCTCCTTCTCTCCGCGGTCGAGCGGCTCGCGGCGGGCGGACCGGTGCTCTACGTCTCCGGCGAGGAGTCGCTGCGGCAGACGAAGATGCGGGCGGACCGGCTGGGGGTCCGCTCCCCGGCGGTGCACCTCTTCGCCGAGACCGACGCGGAGAAGGTCCTCGCCGCCGCGGAGTCCCTCCGGCCGGTGGCGCTGGTGGTCGACTCGATCCAGACCATGTTCCTGGCCGAGCTCGGCAGCGCGCCGGGGACCCTCAGCCAGGTGCGCGAGGTCGCCGGGCGGCTGATGGCCTACGCCAAGCGCTCGGGGGTGCCGACGTTCCTGGTGGGGCACGTGACGAAGGACGGCAGCATCGCCGGTCCGCGCGTGCTCGAGCACATGGTGGACACTGTCCTCTACTTCGAGGGCGAGCGCGGCCACCCCTTCCGGATCCTCCGGGCGCACAAGAACCGCTTCGGGTCGACCAACGAGATCGGCGTGTTCGAGATGAAGGGCTCGGGACTGGAGGAGGTCGCGGATCCCTCGGCGCTCTTCCTCGCCGAGCGCCCGGCGGGCAAGCCCGGTTCGGCAGTCACCGCCACGCTCTCCGGAACCCGGCCGCTGCTGGTCGAGGTGCAGGCGCTGGTGGCGCCCACGGGGTACGGCACCGCGCGGCGCACGGCCATCGGGGTGGACGGCAACCGGGTGGCACTGCTCGCAGCGGTGCTGGAGAAGAAGGAGGACGTGCAGCTCACCGGCTGCGACACCTTCGTGAACGTGGCGGGCGGGATGACACTGTCCGAGCCCGCCGCCGATCTGTCGGTGTGCGCCGCGCTGGTCTCCTCGCTGCGGAACCTGCCGGTGCCCCAGGACGTGCTGGTGCTCGGCGAGGTGGGACTGGCCGGCGAGGTGCGGGCGGTCGCGCAGGTCGAGCCCCGTCTCGCCGAGGCGGGGAAGATGGGCTTCGTCCGAGCAGTGCTGCCGAAGGGGAGCGCGCGCCGGGTGGAGTCGCGAGGGGTGAAGCTGCTCCCAGTGGAGACGCTCGGCGAGGCGCTCGAGGTGCTCTTCCCGCGCTGAGCCCGATCGCTGGCGCGCTGCGGCGCGCTTCCACAGGCGTCCCCCCTGGTGCGGGGGGCGACTAGACGGACGGATCGGGGATGGCCCGGCGGATCTCGTCGGCCAGCGCGTCGGTCTCGGGGAAGGGCAACCCGAAGAAACGCTCGAAGAGGTGGGCCTCCAGGTCCTCGCGCCAGGTCAGGCTCGAGGGTTCCACCTCGATGCCGACGATGGAGGCGGCACGGACGGCGAGCTCCGGGCGCCGCCGCTGCGCGAGCACCTGGACCATCGCGCGCGGGTACCGGGTGATCCGCCAAGCCTGGCGCACCTCGTGGACGTCGACCGGTTGCCCGTCGCGGAGCTTCCGCTCCAGCTGCACCAGGGGGTCTGCCGCCTCGCGCTGGGCGGTGTCCTCCGCACGGTCCTGGGGGTCGCGTCGAGACATGCGTCGACCGTACCAGCGAGCCGAGCCGGCGCTCGCGGGGTCTCCCTCGAGACGGACGTCGGGGCGTTCCATTTCGCCGGGAGGCCTCCCCGGTCACCGCGCTCCCGTCTCGGCACCTTCGGCCGCCGGTGCCTCGGCGCTCAGCTCCCGGCTTCGGATCCTCAGCCCGCGCGCGGCGAGCCCGCTTGCCAGCGCCCAGGCGAGGCCGACCGACCAGCCACCCAGCACGTCGCTCGGGTAGTGCACTCCGAGGAACAGCCGGGTGAGGCCGATCACGGCCGTCAGGACACCGGCGACGGTGATCACGTACACCCGCTCGCGCCACCGTGGACAGAGCTGGGCCACCAGCGTCCCGAGCGTCAGGTACACGACCGCCGACATCATCGCGTGGCCGCTGGGAAAGCTGGCCGTCGTCTCCAGCATGAGCGGCGGCACGACCGTCGGCCGTGGACGATCGAAGCCCCGCTTGAGCACCATCATCAGCAGCAAGCCGCCCGCCGAGGCCCCCAGGACGAGCGCGAGGTGACGCCACAGTTTTCCGAGCGCGAGGAAGCCGGCCACCCCCAGGACCACCAGGAGGAGCACCGGGACGCTTCCCAGGGCGGTCAGGTTCCGCATCGCTGGGGGCAGCCAGGGCGGACCGAGCGGCACGGCCGGGTCCCCCGGGGTCCGCAGGGAGCGGAGCACCCACTCGTCGATGCGCTGTGTCTCGCCCTCCCGGACCTCGTCCGCGAGCATCAGGAACCCGAAGGCTGCCGCGCAGAGCACGAGGAGGACGGCCAGCGGTCGGAGCAGGGTCGAGGTCCGGCGCATGAAACGAGCCTCCGTCCGGGGACCGGGGACGGCAAGTGGAGACGGTCGTGGCTCGCGGTCCGGACCGTGTCCCTCAGACGCCGAGCACGGCACGCACCTTGGTCAGGAGCCGCTTCATCTCCGCGGTTCGGGCCCGATGCAGCGCCTCGTCGAGCTCGAACCAGCGAACCGCGCTGCTCTCCTCCGGGTCCTCCCGCAGCGACCCGGGACGATCGGTCAGCACCAGGAAGCGGACGTCCAGGTGCAGGTGCGCGGGCTCGGTCCCGCGGCTGGGGATCGGATGGACGTCCACGTCGAGTGGCCTGGGCGCCGCAGGGTGCGGAACGACCGGGCAACCCGTCTCCTCGGCGGCTTCTCGCAGGGCGGTGGCGAGAAGGTCGCCCCCGTCCCCTGGCTCGACGTGGCCTCCAGGCTGGAGCCACCGCCCCAGCTTCCGGTGGTGAACGAGCGCCACCCGCCGCCCGTCGGTCACCACCGCGCTTCCGGTGAAGTGAGCCGCGGGCTGCGAGCGCGACAGCGGCTCAGGGAGCAGGACGCGCTGGGCGCGCATGAGGGCGAGGTCCGCCCGTTCCTTGTCGTCCGCGGGCACCACCGCCGCGAGAAGGGCGTCCAGTCGGTCCATGACGTCGCAGGATGGTCCCACGCTTCGACCCGCCGCGCAGTAGTCGGCGATGCGCTTCGCACTGGCGTTCTCCCATCAGGTGTCCTACCAACCGCGGCTCGGCGCATGCCCGCCCAGCTCGAAGCCCGTCGCCTGCGGAAGACCTACGGGGGCCGGGTGCTGCTCGACGGAGTCGATCTCCGGCTCGCGGGCAAGACCGTCACCACGCTCAGCGGCCCCTCCGGCAGCGGAAAGACGACCCTGCTCCGGATCCTCGGGCTGCTCTCGGAGCCGGACGAGGGGCAGGTGCTGCTCGACGGCGACGATCTGAAAACGGTCACGCCACACGCAGCGCGCCGGCGGATCGCGCTGGTCGCGCAGGGCCCGGTGATGTTCCCCGGAACGGTGCTGGACAACGTGCGGACCGGGCCGCGGCTCGCCGGCGAGGATCTCCCGGAACCCACCGCGCGCGAGCTCGTCGTCCGAGTCGGGCTCCCGTCGGAGCTCCTGACGCAGGACGCCCGGTCTCTCTCCGGTGGGGAGAAGCTTCGGGTCGCCGTCGCCCGAGCGCTCGCGCTGAACCCGGAGGCGTGGCTCCTCGACGAGCCCACCGCCGCCCTCGACGCCGAGCGCGCGGATCTCATCGTGCGCCTGCTGCGCGAGCTCGCCGCCGAGGGCGCGGCGATCCTCGTCGTGACTCATGATGCGCGCGCTCTCCAGCAGCTCGAGGGGCCGCACTTCCAGCTCACCTCGGGTCAGCTCGTGGAGGGGCGACCGGACCGCTCCGGAGGCGGGGGATGACGTACGTCTCGGTCTCCCTGCCGCAGCTGCTCCTGTCCCTCGGGCTGATGGCGATGGCGATCGCCATCTCCGCCCAAAACCGCCTCGGCCTGGAGCGCGATCTCGCCATCGGGACGGTGCGGGCCGCGGTGCAGCTCTTCGCGGTGGGGCTGCTCCTGACCCTCGTCTTCCAGAACGAGCACCCCGCCAGCGTCTTCGGCGTCATCGCCGTGATGGTGGTGGTGGGTGGATGGACCGCGGCCCGCCGCATCGCCCATGGGCCCGGGACGGCGGTCTTGTTCCGATACGCCACCCTCGCGGTGCTGGTCGCCGGGCTGGTCGTGCTGACTCCGGTGTTCGCGTTCGTCATCCGGCCGCCCCGCTGGTACGAGGCGCGGCTGCTCATTCCCATCTCCGGGATGATCCTCAGCAACGCGATGAACGGGGTGGCCCTGGTCTTCGAGCGGGTGTTCGCGTCGATCAACGAGGACGCGGCCGGAGTGGAGCAGCTGCTCTCGCTCGGCGCCACCCCGAAGCAGGCGGTGCAGCGCCACGTCCGCGCCGCCATGAACGCGGCCCTCCGGCCCACCATCAACGGGCTGCTCACCGTGGGGCTGGTCGCGCTTCCGGGGATGATGACCGGGCAGATCGTCAGCGGTACCGCGCCGGACCAGGCGGTGCGCTACCAGCTGGTCATCATGTACCAGCTGGTCGCCGTGGCCGCGGTCGCCGGTGCGCTCGCCGCCCGGTTCGCTCGGGCACTCTCGTTCACCGAGCAAGATCAGCTCCGCACCTTCCCCGATCCCCGGGTGCGGTAGTCTCCTCCTCCGGTGAGGGGCCCCCCCACAGTCCTCGTCTGCCTCGCGCTCGGGTGCGCGACGGCGCCCGAGCGTCCGCCGGGAGCCGCGTCCCCTCCCGGCGCGGCGACCGCATCGACCCCGGACGGCGGCAGCGCTCCCCCTGCTGCTTCCACCGGCACTCCCGCGGCCTTCGCCGAGGTGGATGCGCTCCTGGCGCAGTCACTCCCCACCTGGGGTGGCGGTGTCCTCCGCGTGGAGCAGGACGACGCGGTCATCTTCGAGCGGGCGTACGGCGGCTACTCCACCGCAGACGCCGTGCCCATCGGTTCCGCGACGAAGCTCCTCAGCACCCTGGTCATCCTTACCCTGGTGAGGGACGGGATGCTCGGGCTGGATGCGCCGGCCGGCGCGCTGCTGCCCAGCTGGCCGAAGGACAAGGCGGGCATCAGCCTGCGGATGCTCCTCGCGCAGACCTCGGGAATGCCGGCCCGGTCCGACTGCCTCGAGGCCCGCGGCACCACCCTCGCCGCCTGCACGCAGGAGATCGCCCGGACCCCGCTCCGCTCCCCGCCGGGGAAGGCGTTCATCGACGGTGGCTCGGGCTTCCAGGTGGCAGGGCGGATGGCCGAGCTCGCCTCCGGGCAGCCCTGGGCCCTCCTGGTGCAGACCCGACTGATGGACCCGCTCGGATTCCGCAGCACCGGCTTCGGGCGCACCGACAACCCGCGTATCGCGGGGGGCGCCCAGGCGAACGCGGCCGAGTACGCCCGCGCGCTGCGCCAGCTGCTCCCGGGGGCCAGGCCGGACCTGATCGGACAGAGCCTCCGCGAGGCGATGGTCGCCGACCAGAGCGGCGGGGCGCCGCTCCAGCAGTCGGCGTTCGCGCTCGCGCCGGGACGCGAGTCGCTCCGAGCGGGGTTCGGGGTCTACCGGGACCGGGTGGGAAACGACGGACGGGCGCTCGAGGTGGTGTCGCAGGGAGTGTTCGGCTTCACCGGCTGGGTGGACACCGAGCGACGGCTGGTCGGCGTGCTGGTGGTGCGGGGAAAGGTCTCGGAGGTGTGGCCCGTCGAGCAGCGCGTTCGCGAGCTGGTGCGCAAGGCGGTGCCTGTGGCCCCCCGATGAGCAGGCTCGTCGCGCTGCTGATCCTCGGCTGCGGGTGCGCCGCGGCGCCGGGCGCCTCCCCGGTCGGCCCGGGAGAGCTCCGCGTGGCGGTCACCGTGGACGATCTGCCTCGACACGGTCCCGAGGCACCGGGCCAGGACCGGCTCACGCTCCATCGCGCGCTGCTCGCGGCGCTGGGCCGGCATCGGGTTCCCCGGGTCTATGGCTTCGTCAATTCGGGGCGCGCCCAGCCGGGAGACCGGGCAGCGCTCGAGGCCTGGGTGGCCGCCGGATACCCGCTGGGGAACCACACCGCGCACCACCCCGCCATCGGCAAGGTCGGGCTGGAGGCGTACCTCGCCGACGTCGACGCGGGCGAGCCGCTCCTCGCGGAGCTGCTGGGCCCGGGCCAGGAGTGGGCCTGGAAGGTATTTCGCTACCCCTACCTCTGGCAGGGCACCGACGTGCCGTCGCGGCTCGCGCTGCGCAAGGCGCTGGCCGACCGCGGGTACCGCATCGCCGAGGTGACGATCGACTTCGACGACTGGGCCTACAACCCGCCGTATGTCCGCTGTCTCGAGCGTGGAGACCAGGCCAGCGTCGCCGCTCTCGAGTCGATGCTGCTCGACGCCGCGGTCTCCCAGCTCCGCTGGGCGGACGACACCCTCCGCCGCCTCGCCGGACGCCCGGTTCCCCACGTGCTGCTGCTGCACGCCGGGTCGTTCGACGCGCACGTGCTGGACCGGCTCCTGACCGCGTACGAGAAGGCAGGGGTGCGGTGGATCCCCCGGACGAGGCGCTCGCCGACCCCCTCTACCAGCGTGAGCCGGATCCGCCGCGGTCGTGGCGTGCGGAGCTCCCGGTGCAGATGATCCGCGCCCGGCAGCTCGAGGGCTTCCCGCTGCCCGCCTCGCCTGCTCCGCTCCTCGAGCGCTTCTGCCTCCAGGGCGGCGAGCGCGTCAGCCGGCCGGATCCCTGAGTGGCGGTGCCGTCCGGGCTCAGAGTTCGGCGAGTCGCTCGTCGATCTCCTCGGCGAGCGAGGGATGGTTCTGCCCGAGTGCCGTGGCCCGGGCGCCCTCGAGCACCCGCCGGGCCTCGTCCTTCCGTCCGGCGCCGGTCAGCGCATCCCCGAGGGCCACCAAGGCCGCGGCGTAGTCCGGCTGGAGCGAGACCGCCGCCCTCAGGCTCTCCACCGCGTCGGCATACCGCCGCTCGTCGAGCAGGAGCTTTCCGAGGGAGAAGTGCACCATCGGGGAGGTCGGGTGGTCGGCCGCCAGCTTCCGGAACTGCGCCTCGCGTTCGCTGCCCATCGCGCCTCCCTCGTACCACTCGCGGGGCAGAAGCGCTCTGTCTTATGGTGCGCCGCCGTTGAGCCCCGCCAAGCGCAAGACCCATCGCCCTCGCCCCGCCGGCCGCGCCGCCTCCCGGAAGCGTCCCCCGCGCCGGCCAGCCGCCGAACCCGCGATCTGGCCGAGGCCCGAGAACGCCGAGGCGCTGGCGCTCGCCCGCCGCGCGGCCCATCTGCTGGTCGACCGCAAGGCCACCGAGGTCGTGCTCCTCGACGTGCGCGGGATCAGCAGCTACGCGGACTACTTCGTCATCGCCTCGGGGGACTCGGAGCGCGGAGTCGTCGCCACCGCCGAGCACGTGCGCGAGACGCTCAAGGCCGGGGGCGACCGCACCATCGGCACCGAGGGGCTCGACACCGGCCACTGGGTGCTGCTCGACTTCGGCGAGGTGGTGGTGCACGTCTTCTTCACCGAGGTCCGTGCGTTCTACGACCTCGACGGCCTCTGGGCAGACGCGCCCAAGGAGAAGGTGGCCTGAAGCTGCGCGTCCTCTCGGTGGGGCGCGACCGCTCCGGCTGGTTCGAGCCAGGGGTCCAGGGGTACGCGGAGCGAGTGCGGCGCCACGCCGAGCTGGAGCTCGTGGAGCTGCCAGCGGCGAAGGGAGCGCTCCCTCCGGTCGATGCACGCCGCCGCGAGGCCGAGACCCTGCTGGGCAAGGTGAGGCCGGACAGCTGGGTGGTGGCGCTCGACGAGCGGGGGACGCTGCTCGATTCGGGGGAGCTCGCGCGGCTGGTGGCGACCGCCCGCGACGCCGGCCGGGAGCTGGTCTTCTGCATCGGAGGGGACGAGGGGCTGGACGCCTCGGTCCGCGATCGGGCGTGGAAGGTGGTAGCGCTGTCGCGGATGACGCTCCCCCACCGGCTGGCGCGCCTGGTGCTGATGGAGCAGCTCTACCGCGCGTTCTCGCTCCTGCGGGGCGAGCCCTACCACAAGTAGGCGGTGCGCCCCGGCCGGGGAGGAGTTATCCATCTGGCCCGAATGATCACCATCACCTACTGCAACGTCTGAGGGTACCTCCCTCGGGCCTCCCGTGCGGCGGCCGAGCTGAAGAAGACACTGGGGGTCGAGGCGGATCTCGTTCCCGGAAGCGGCGGCATCTTCGAAGTGGCCGTGGACGGGAAGGTGGTGGCGAGGAAGGGGCTGACCGGCTTTCCGACCGAGCAAGAGGTGGTGAAGGCCGTCGGCGCCGCGCTCAAGCGCTGAGCGGGCCTACCGCCGGCACCGGCCGCGGCGCGCGGCGGCGGTCGATCCGGCGGTAGAGCTTGTCGGTCAGCCACGCGAGCAGCGCGGTCGCGGCGACGAGGACCACCACCCAGCCGGCGAAGCCTGCCCATCCGGAGCGCCCCCCGGCGAGGCGGACCACCGAGACGCCGCGCACCTCGTAGTAGATGAGCATCTCGTGCCAGAAGTACGCGGCGAGCGACGAGGTCCCGAACAGCTCGAGCAGCCACACCGCCGGTGAGCGCCGAGCTCCTGCGGGCGCGCGAGCCTCGATGGCCAGCAGGAGCAGGAGCACCGCCATCACCGAGATCCCCCGCGCTCCGGTGTTCGCCGGATCGGTCACCCAGAACTCGTGCGGAGGGTAGACGGCGAGCCAGACTGGCTTCAGGAGCCAGGCCGCGACCGAGGCCACGCCGATCCCCACCGCCAGGCGGCGGATCTCCGCCGCCGTCCCGCGTGCCGCCGTCGCTCCGGCCGCTCCGCCGAGGAAGACCCAGCCCGCCCAGGGCAGCAGCGGGAAGACCGAGCGGCGCGGCCCGGACTTGTTGAGGAGGTCCTGCAAGGGGCCGGTCACGCCGTCGGCGAACGGTGCCACCAGGAACAGCGCCAGGCCCACCAGCAGCGAGACGGTGGCCAGGACGCGCGGCCTCGCGCCGAGCGCCACGTTGAGGGGGAGCGCAGCGAGCAGGGTGAGCCCGATGCACTGGAGGATGTCGACCCGCAGGAGCCATCCGGGGTCGACGGAGATCGGGAACCAGACCCAGTTGATCAGCGTCCCTACCGCGAGCACCTCGCCGATGCGCCGCAGCGAGCGGAGCACCCGTGGAGCGCGCGGGCCGGGGGCGGAGGCCGCGCGGACCTGCACCAGCGCCAGCGAGAAGCCGGCGGCGAAGATGAACGACGGCGCGACCAGGCCATTCAGGTAGTCGAGCACTCCTGCCGTGGGGGTCGAGAGTAGCTCCTTGCGGAGGAGCACCATCGCGTGCGTCTCGATCATCACCAGCACCGCCAGACCCCGGAGCCAGTCGAAGGCGCGGACGCGGGCCTGGGGAGAGGGCTGGGACGGGCTGGGCACCGGGGATGGTTCTACCACCGCGATCCAACCGGAGCCGGCTGCGGACCTGGCGTCGGGGTCCACCCCGACCTCGGTGCGTGGCTGGCGCAGCGCGCTGTGAGTTGTCGACGGGACCTCCGGTGCTGGCTACCTTAGCGCCCCATGCCTCTCAAGCACCGCGTCCTCCTGGCCGTCCTCGATGGCTGGGGTGTCCGCTCCGAGCGGCCGGACAACGCCATCCTCCTCGCCGGCACCCCGAACCTCGATCGCTTCGCCGGGAAGATGCCGGGCGCCGAGCTGCTGAGCTCGGGGCTCGCGGTGGGCCTCCCCGAGGGTCAGATGGGAAACTCGGAGGTGGGTCACACCAACATCGGCGCGGGGCGGATCGTCTACCAGGACCTGGTGCGCATCAATCGTGCGGTCGAGCGCGGCGAGCTGGTCCACAACCCGGTGCTCGTCGCGGCGATGGACGCCGCGCGCGCCACCGGCAAGGCCCTGCACCTGATGGGGCTGATCGGCCCGGGTGGGGTGCACGCGTCGCAGGAGCACCTGCTCGGACTCCTGAAGGCGGCGAAGGCCCGCGGGGTGCCACGGGTCTACGTGCACGCGTTCCTCGACGGACGGGACACTCCGCCGATGAGCGCGCTGGGCTACCTGGAGGAGCTCGAGAAGTTCCTGCGCGAGACGGGCAGCGGGCGCATCGCGACGGTGATCGGCCGCTTCTACGCGATGGACCGCGACAAGCGGTGGGACCGGGTCCAGCAGGCCTACGACGCGATGGTCCGCGGCGTGGGTCGGCGCGCGCCGGGTGCCCTGGAGGGGGTGCGAGCCTCGTACGCCGAGAAGGTCGGCGACGAGTTCGTCCCTCCGACGGTCATCGTCGACGGTGTCGAGCCGGTGGCCACGGTGCGCGACGGCGACGTGGTCATCTTCTTCAACTTCCGCGCGGACCGAGCACGCGAGGTGACCCGCGCCTTCGCCGACCCGGGCTTCCACGAGTTCGACCGGGGCCACCTGCGACTGGGGAGGTTCGTCTGCATGACCCAGTACGACGCGACCTTCGACCTCCCGGTGGCCTTCCCGCCCGAGCAGCCGCGGGAGATCTTCGCCGAGGTGGTGGCCGAGCAGGGGCTCAGCCAGTTCCGCACTGCGGAGACCGAGAAGTACGCGCACGTCACCTTCTTCTTCAACGGCGGCCGGGAGGTGGTCTTCCCCCGGGAGGAGCGCGTGCTCATCCCCAGCCCGCGCGAGGTGAAGACGTACGACCTGAAGCCGGAGATGGCCGCGAAGGAGGTCACCGCGCGCCTGGTGCAGGCGGTCGACTCGGGGAAGTACGACTTCCTGCTGGTGAACTACGCCAATCCGGACATGGTGGGACACACCGGGGACCTGGACGCGGCAATCAAGGCGGTGCGTGTGGTGGACGGCTGCCTCGGCCAGCTCGCCGATGCCTGTGCACGGGCCAACGTGGTGCTGGCCATCACCGCCGACCACGGGAACTGCGAGCTGATGCGTGACCCGGTCACCGGCCAGCCTCACACCGCCCACACCACCAACCCGGTGCCGATCCATCTGGTGCACCCCGACCTCGCCGGAGCCAAGTTGCGCAGCGGCGGCATCCTCGCCGACGTCGCCCCGACGCTCCTCACCGTCATGGGGCTACCGCAGCCCAAGGAGATGGACCGGAACAGCCTGCTGGTCTGAGAGCCGATCAGGGCATCCTCTCCGTCCGGAGCTGCGCACGGGCGTCCTGCTCGGCGGACCGGTCCGTCCCGCCAGCTGGCTGCTCCCGGGCTCCCGGCCGCCACCGGAACCTCGTGGCGACCGCAGGGCGCCAGGCGACCGGCCAGCTCCACCGGGCACGGGTGCAAGCCTCAACAGGGCAGCATTCCTCGAGGAGCCTTCTCGGGGTGTCCCTTCTCGGGGTGTCCCTTCTCGAGGTGTCTTTTCGAGGTGTCAAAAACCTCGTTACGGGCTCGAGGTGCCGCTCACGCGGAGCCAAACACCTCGTTACGAGCGCCACGAGGCGCGTCGACCTGTCTTTCTCGAGGTGTCTTCTCGAGGTGTCAATCACCTCGTTACGCCTCGTTACGAGCGTAAGCGCCCAATCCGACGGGCTCTTCGAGGTGCCCTTCTCGAGGTGCGAAACACCTCGTTACGAAACGCCTCGTCGCGGGCTTCGCGCCGCAAGCGCGTCGACCCGTCAGGTCATGGGCTCCCCACGTCGGGGGAGGGCACACGGACGGTCCGGGACTTGCTGCAGCGAGTCCGGATGTCCCTCACGAGGGAGCTCCTGGCACTGGTGTTCCCTCCGGCGTGCGCCGCCTGCGCAGCGCTGCTCGAGCTCGAGGCACCCTTCTGCGACCTGTGCAACCTGGCGACGGAGCCCGTACCGCTCCCCGGTTGCCGCCGCTGCGCCGAGCCGCTCGAGCGGCCCGGGGTGTGTCCCCGCTGCCTTGGGGCGCCGCCGCCCTTTGGAGCGGCCCACGCAGCCTTCGTGCACACCGGGCCCCTCGCTCGCGCCATCCACCGCTTCAAGTACGAGGGGCACAGCGAGCTCGCGTTGCCGCTGGCGAGAGCACTGGCCGACGCGTCGAGCGCCTGGTTCGGCGGCCTCGGTGGCGAACCGGTGCTCGTTCCCATCCCGCTCCATCACCGACGGCTGATTCGTCGGGGGTACGACCAGGCAGCCCTGCTTGCCCGGGCCCTCGCCCGGGCCACCGGTGTCCCACTGCGGTCCACCCTGCTCCGACGCGTCCGTGCCACCCGGAGGCAGGTCGGCCTCAGCGAGGCCGAGCGCACCGAGAACGTGCACCGGGCCTTCTCCACCCGCGGCTCCCTGCCCGCGGGCCCGGTGGTGCTGGTGGACGACGTGCTCACCACCGGGGCCACGGCCCGGGCCGCCAGCGCGGCCCTGCGCGAGGTGGGTGCCCGGAGGGTGTACGTCCTCACCCTGGCACGGGCGGTAGGGGAAGCGAACTCCGGTCGCTTCGGGTTATGAACGACGAGCCACCGTGGTCGCCAGCCTCCTCCTCTTCGCCGTCCTCGCCACAGCGTCCCCTCGTTCCTCCGACGATCCTCTTCCCGCCGAGGCCCAGGCCCGGGCGCAGGAGGCGCTGGCCCAGGCCCGCTCCGTCCGGGGCGCCGCCGCGCTGATCCGTCTCCGCGGCCTTCGTGACGACCTCGCCGATCCCCGCCCGGTGGACGGGACCTTCGAGCGCATCGCGAGCGACGCCCGCGCCAACCCCTTCACCCGCACGCTCGCCCGACAGGTGCTGGCGGACATCGACGTCACCCAGGGAAGGGTGGAGCCCGCGCAGCGCCGGATCCGCGCGCTCGGCTACGTGCAGGGCGTCTACGTGCTCGGCGGCTTCGACAACGAGGGGAAGACGGGCTGCGACACCGACGCCGGGCCCGAGAAGACGCTCGACCTCGATGCCTCGCTCCAGGCCAAGGGTCATCAGGCGCGGTGGCGCAGGGCGACCGCGCGCTCGCTCGACGGCGGCATCGACCTCGGCGCGATGCTCCGGCCTGCCCGGGGAGTCGTCGGGTACGTCCTCGCGCTTCTCGACGAGCCGGCGCCGCGGCGGACCGTCCTCGCCCTCGGCACGTCCGGAGGCTTCCGCCTCTGGGTGAACGGAGAGAAGGTGGCCAGCGGCGACGCGTACCACCCGGCGCGGCCCGACCAGGAACGCGTCTCGGTGCAGCTCCGCGGTGGCGTGAACCGGGTGCTCCTCAAGGTGTGCCACGAGGACTCCGGGGTGCTCGGGGCGTACCTCCGCGACGAGTCCGCGCGGGCTCGCCCGGTCACGCCCGACCGTCTTCCCGAGCTTCGTGCAGGTCCACCTCCGGCGGCCCGGCGGATGCCCACGCTGACCAGCGTCCTCCAGGCGGAGGTGGCCCGCCGCCCGGACGACGCGCGACTGCGGGCCGACCTCGCCCAGGTGCTCGAGGCGACCCAGGCCTTCGACTCCCGCGACCACAGCGATGCGGTGAACGCCGACCGCGCCGCCGCCGACGCCTCCCGGAGGGGCCGACCCGATCCGCGCATCGAGCTGCTCGCCGCCCGACTGCAGCATGACGAGAACGTCCGCCGCCGGCACCTCGACGCCGCGCTCGCCGCGGCTCCCGACCTGCTCGAGGCCCAGGTGCTTCTCGCCCGCGCCGAGCTCGCCCAGGGACACCCGGAGCGGGTCCTCCCGCTCCTCCAGCCGCTGGTCCAGCGGTGGAAGGCGTTCGTTCCCGCGCAGGTGCTCCTGACCCGCGCCGAGGACGAGCTTGGCGACCCGGTGTCGGCCACCCGGCGCATCGAGGAGCTGCCGCCCTCCAGCTGGCGCATCCCCGAAGCCGGGCGCGAGCGCGTCCGCAGCGCGCGGCGCCTGGACCGGGCGGACGATGCCCTGGAGCGGTTGCGCGGCGTCCTCCAGGCGAGGCCGGGCGACGGCAGCAGCCTCTCGCTCCTCGCCGAGATGCTGGCCGACCGGGGAGATGCCCCGGGCGCCACGGACGCGCTGCGCACCGCCCTCCGGCTCTCACCCACCAGCAACGACGTCCGCCTCCGGCTGGCCGAAGTCCTCGCCTCCAACGGGCGGCTCGAGGAAGGGCTCGCCCTCTTCTCCGAGGCCGAGGCCCTCTGTCCGGACGACCCCGAGGTCTTCGAGCGGAAGGCCCGTGCACTCCTTTACGACGGACGCAAGGAGCCGGCGCTCGCCGCTCTAGACCGCTCCCTGGTGCTCCGCCCGCAGAACCCCTCCCTCCGGGACGCGGTCCGGGCTCTCCGCGGCACCGACACCTCCGTCGCCACGGCCGACGGCATCGACATCCGCCCGCTCGTCACCGAGGCCGACAGCTACGCCGAGGACGCGGTCACGCTCGCCGACATCACCCGGGTGAGAGTGCAGCAGAGCGGTCTGTCCAGCCGCTTTCACCAGCTGGCGGTCAAGGTCTACACCCGGCGCGGGGTGGACGCGTTTCGCAGCTTCCCCATCACCTACAGCCCGAGCCGGGAAGAGGTGCGCATCCTGCGAGCCCGCATCACCAAGCCCGACGGCTCGCTGGTGGAAAGCTTCGGCGACACCAACCGAAGCCTCAACGAGCCCTGGGCCGGCATGTACTACGACGCCCAGGCCAAGGTGCTCAGCTTCCCCGGGCTCGCGCCTGGCGACGTGCTCGAGCTGCAGTACCGGGTGGAGGACACGGCGAGCGACAATCTCTTGTCCGACTACTGGGGTGACCTCTCCTACGTGCAGGGCGTCACTCCCAAGCTCCGCTGGCAGTACGTGGTCGACATGCCCGGCGGCCGCACGCTCTACTGGAACGAGAAGACGCTCGGGGCAGGAGTGAGCGCACGGCGGGAGCCCACCTCCGACGGCCGCGTGCTCTACCGCTTCGAGACCCGGCACGTCTCCAGGATCACGCCCGAGCCCGGGATGCCCGGCTGGTCCGAGGTGGCGGCCACGCTGCACGTCTCGACCTACCGCACCTGGGAGGACGTGGGCCGCTACTACTGGACCCTCATCCGCGACCAGCTGGTGCCCGACGACAGCATCCGTCGCGCCGCGGAGGGAGCGCTGGTGGGCGTGGACCGGAAGGACACCCGCGCGGTGGTGCGGGCTCTCTACGAGTACGTGGTGAAGAACACCCGCTACGTGGCGTTGGAGTTCGGCATCCACGGGTACAAGCCCTACCGGGTGGACCGGGTGCTGGCCCGCCGCTTCGGCGACTGCAAGGACAAGGCCTCGCTCCTGCACGCGCTGCTGGAGGTGGTCGGGGTGGACAGCCGCATCGTGCTGCTCCGGATGAGACAGCTGGGGGCGGTGCCGGCCGAGCCGGCGTCGCTGGCGGTGTTCAACCACGCCATCGTCTACGTCCCGGCGCTCGACTGGTACCTGGACGGCACGGCCGAGTTCCACGGCGCGACCGAGCTGCCCATCCCTGATCGCCGCGCGAGCATCCTCGTCGTCGAGCCGGACGGAAAGAGCCGGTTCACGGTTACCCCCGAGGCGCGCCCCGAGGACAACGTCACCGACGTGGAGCTGGAGCTCGCGCTCGGGGCGGGTGGCGCGGCGGAGGTGAAGGGAGAAAGCCGGGTCCGCGGGAGCGCCGCGCCCGAGTACCGGCGGAGCTACCAGTCCGCCGCCACCCGCCGCACGACGTTCGAGCAGGGCTGGGCGCAGACCTTCCCCGGGCTGAGCGTGGACAAGGTGTCGATCAGCGATCCCACCCGGCTCGACCAGGACGTGGCGCTCGACTACCAGCTGAGCATCCCTCGCTACGCCGAGGTGGGTGGGGACACCCTGCGGTTCCTCCCCTTCGGCAGCCGCCGGGGCTACGTGGAGACCTACGCCGGGCTGGTCGAGCGCCGCGGAGACCTGGTGCTCGACGGACCGAGCGTGAGCCGCTTCACCTTCCGCTACCGCCTCCCCCCGGGATGGAGCGTGGACGCCCTCCCGCCCGACGTGACCACCGAGAGCGGCTTCGGCAAGCTTCACCTCACCTATGCCCTCGAGCAGGGCATGCTGATCTGCCGCGGCGAGCTGGTCTTCACCCGGGACCGCATCTCGGCGAGCGAGTACCCGGCGTTCCGCGCCTTCGTGGCCAGAGTGGACCAGGCGTTCTCTCGCAAGGTGCTGGTCCGCGCTCCGCGGAAGACGGCCTCGCCACAGCGCGCGGTCCGTCCCCCGGCGGCTCGGGTCGCCCCCGTTGCCCTCGCCGCGAGCCCATGACTCCGGTCCCCGAGGCCCCGCTGCGAATCACCGTCGCGGTCTGCGCCTACGTGCTGCTCGTGGTGTGGGTGACGCTGCGGGGGCTGGACACGGGCCTGCGCCGGTCGGGCTGCGCGGCGCCCATTCGCCGCAGCCTGCTGGTGCGCATCGGTGCGCTGCTCGGGACGTGGTTCCTCGCGGTGACGGCGGCCGCGGTGGCCGGGGCCTGGCTGGACCCGGGAGCTCCCCGGGCGCTCGGGTACCTCGTCCCGGCTCTCGCGCTCTCGCTGGTGCTCTGGCGGGCCGGGTGGCTGCAGGCCGCGGTGGAGGCGCTCTCGCCCTCTGCCATTCCCTGGCTGCAGACCCTGCGCATCGGGGGCGGGTTGACCCTCTTCGCCGCCTGGGCCTCCGGGTTCGCGCCCTGGAGCTGGGTCGCCACGGCGGGGACGGGAGACATCCTGGTGGGGCTCGGCGCGGCGGCGGTGGCAGCGTTGCTCGGCACGGGGCTCGCCTGGTCACGGACGGCGGCGATGGCCTGGAACGTCTTCGGTCTGCTGGACATGGCCCATACGCTGGTGAGGGGCCTTCTCGCGGCGCCGGGACCGCAGCAGCGCATCTTCGAGACACCGCCCAACCTGGTCCCGATGGTGTTCCCCTTCATCTACCTCCCGGCGTTCATCGTCCCCCTCACCATCCTCCTTCACATCCTCTCGCTGCAGCAGCTGGGGAGGATGGGGCGCGCGGCGCCGTCCTAGCGAGGAAGGTCACTCGGTGCGCATCGCCTCGACCGGGTCGAGCCGGGCGGCGCGCGCAGCGGGGTAGATGCCGAAGAGGAGGCCCACGCCCGAGCTCATCGCCAGGGACAGGGCCACCGCCCAGGTGGGCACCGAGGTGGGGAAGTTGAAGGCCCAACGGGCGAGCAAGGCCACCGCCGCACCCACGAGCACGCCGAGCACTCCTCCGAACAGCGAGAGCATGATCGCCTCGGTGGCGAACTGCCCGAGGATCCGGTGCCGCCGTGCCCCCAGTGCCTTCCGCACGCCGATCTCCTGGGTACGCTCGGTGACCGAGACGAGCATGATGTTCAGGATGCCGATGCCCCCCACGATGAGGGAGAGCAGGCACACCCCGAAGCTCGCGGCGGTCACCACCGAGGAGATCTGATTGAAGGCCTGGGTGGCCGACTCGTTGGAGAAGATGAAGAAGTCGTCCTCCTGCTCCGGTTTGAGGTTGTGTCGCCGGCGCATGAGCTGGCGCACCTCCTCCATCGCCCGTGGCAGCAGCTCGGTCGAGGCCGCCTGCATGCTGATGTTCAGCGAGCGCTTCTTCCCCCACAGCGGGAAGAAGGCATTGATGGGGATGACCACCACGTCGTCCTGCTGGAACCCGCCGACGAAGGCGCCCTTGCGCTTCATGATCCCCACCACCCGGAAGGGTCTTGTGCGGATCCGCACCTCCTGACCGATGGGGTCCACCCCGGGAAAGAGCACGTCCGCGACGTTGGAGCCCAGCACCGCGAGCCGCTCGCCGTCCGCGACCTCCTGGACGTTGAACGCCCGCCCCGAGGCGATGTCCATCGCGTTGGTGAGGAAGAAGTCCGCGGTGCCCCCGGCCACCTGGATGTTGGGCCGGGTCTCGTAGCGGTCGGTGGAGATCTTCACCCCGAAGTCCCAGGCCTCGCCGGTGGTGGCGATGACGTCGGGGAGCCGCCGCTCGATGTCGTCCCGGTCCTCGATGGTGAGGTTGGGTCGCTTCGACAGCCGATCGAAGTCGAAGTTACCGAAACCATTGGGGAATTTTTGGATCTGGAACCCGTTCGAGCCCAGGCCGGTCAGGTCCTCGTCCACCTTGTTCCGCAGCCCCTCGAGCAGGGCCATCATCGCCACCACGGTGGCCGCGCCGATGACGATGCCCAGCAGCGTCAGCAGCGACCGCAGGCGGTGTCCCCAGAACGTGGAGAAGGCCAGCCGAAAGTTGTCGGTCAGTGCGCGCACCCACAGGTCTTGACGGCCCGTCATGGGGCCCATTGCAGCAGATCCCTGCACCGGGCAGCCAGTCGGCCGCGCCACCCCCCGGGGTGGACTGTCCGGGACCGCGTGCCCAGCTTCGCCTCCGAACCCTGACCGCCCGTGCTCGGGCTCCGGGCGGTGCCCGGAGAGGAGTGTCCCCAGTGGAAGCGACGAAGCTGTTGAAGCAGCAGCATGACGAGGTGAAGGAGCTCTTCAAGCGATTCGAAGCGACGGAGGACGAGGCCGAGAAGCTGGAGCTCTTCGAGCAGATCGCCGACGACTTCGCCGCCCACGGGGAGATCGAGGAGAAGATCTTCTACCCGGCGATCTACGTCGGCGAGCTCAAGGAGAAGCTCCAGGAGGCGGTCGAGGAGCATCTCGCCGCCAAGCGGGTGGTCGCCGATCTGCTGGAGATGGAGCCCTCCGACGAGCAGTTCGACGCGAAGATGAAGGTGCTGAAGGAGCTCATCGAGCACCACGTCGAGGAGGAGGAGGGAGAGCTCTTCCCCGTGGTCCGGAAGAACTTCGCCAGTGCGGAGCTGGAGAGCCTCGGCGACCAGATGGAGCAGATGTTCGAGAAGCTCCAGCAGTCCGAGCCACGCGAGGCCATCCCGTCGGAGACGGACCAGGCGGCGCCCCTGAGCTGAGAGACCGCGTTCCGGGCACCGGGCGGTGAGTCCGGCGCCCGGCGCGCGCCCGCATCGCGGGTGGGAGTCCGCTCAGGCGCCCACGGGCACCGAGGTGCTGGTGCTCTCCGCGGGAGCCCACTGCTGCAGGGGATACCCCTCGCTCACCCAGCCGCCGTAACCGCCTTCCAGCGGTCGGACCCGGTCGATGCCGCGTCGCTTCAGCCTGAGCGCCACCCGGGCGCTCGTCCACTCGTTGGGTCAACTACAGAAGAGCACGATCTCCCGGCGGTGGCGGAGGTCCACCAGCACCACGTCGTCACCGGCGTCCAGCCGGCGCTTCAGCTCACCCGCCGACAGGC
>DASROG010000260.1:0-3997 GCA_035646995.1 Myxococcaceae bacterium | reverse complement strand
CCCCTCCTCCCGTCGATGGAGACGGCCCCTCCGGACGAGCGGCCGATCCCGCCGCCACCACCGCTCGACGAGGCTCCCGTCCTCGAGGAGGGTGCGATCCGGCTCGAGCCCGGGACGGACCTCCCGGGAGCCGAGGCAGCGATCCCCTCCTCCGCTGCGTCGCCGCTCTCGATGGTTCCGCCGATCGCGGCCAGGGAGCAGGAGCCCCCCGGGAAGGACGCACCGCCCGCCGAGCCGTCCCCCGTTGCCGACACGGCTCCGGTGCGCGCCGCGCCCGTCGGAACCACGGTGCTCGGGATCGAGATCAGCCCCGAGTCGGTCCGCGCCAGCTGGTTCCACGAGGGGAGGGCCAGGCCGCTGATCCTGGATGCGATCGGTGGCCGCCACGAGGTGTCGGTCCGGCTGGTACGCGAGCCCGGGGCGCCTCCGAGAATGCTTGCGCCAGAAGCGCCAGGGGTACCGCTCTGGGTCGGAGCCCCGCTGCCTTTCCTCGGAATCCGCGCCGAGTCCGACGCCGCCCGCACCGTGGCCCGGCGCTGGCCGGCGGCGGTGGTTCCGGACGACCGCGGCGAGGCGGCATTCGCGCTCGAGGGCGGCACCGTCCCGGCTGGCGAGCTGGTGGCCACCCTGCTTCGCTGGGTGCGCCATCGCGCCGAGGCGCTCACCTCCCACCAGGCGGCGCGGGTGGTGCTCACCGTCCCGGTGGCGTTCAACACCGTCCAGCGCGAGCGGCTGCGCGAGGCCGCCGAGCGGGCCGGCTTCGAGGGCGTGCGTCTGGTGCAGGCACCCACCGCGGCCGCGATGGCCTTTGCTCACGGGCGAGGCCTGGCACGGCGCCGGATCCTGGTCTTCCGCATGGGGGCCAGCACCTGCGACATCGCCGTGCTCGCCGCCTCGGGCAACGACCTGGACATGGTGGCTTGCGGCGGTGATGCCTCACTGGGGGCGGCGAACTTCGACGAGCAGATCGCGCTCGCGCTCGACAAGGGCGCGCGCGCCGACGCCGCCGTGCTCCGAAGGCGCATCGCCGATGCGGCGCAGCTGAGGACCCAGCTCGAGGACGCCACTCTGAAGGACGCCAGCGTCGAGGGGGCGCGGCTCACCCGCCTCGAGCTGGAAGGGCGCACGACGGCGCTGGTCGAGCGCGGGGTGCTGCTCGCCCGCGAGGTCCTCCGCTCGGCGTCACTGGCGCCCGAGTCGCTCGACGAGCTGGTCCTGGTGGGCGACGCGACCCGGCTGCCTCACGTCCGGCGGATGATCGAGGACGGGATCGGCCGCTACGCGCGGACCGACGTCGACGTGGTCGCGGCCGTGCCCAGCGGTGCGGCCACCCTCGCGCACCTCTTGACCTCGGCGGGCCCGAAGAGCGCCTCACGCACGGCCCTGCACGAGGTGCTCGGGGTGCCGCTGGAGATCATCGCTCCCGAGCTCGGGCAGGTACGGGTGCTCGACCGGAACACCCGGCTCCCGGCGGAGAAGACCCTCACCCTCACCCTCGGGCTGGGCGTCCCGCTGGAGGTGCAGGTCTTCCAGGGATCGGCGAAGGCACCGGACCCGCGGAGCTTCCTGGGACTCCTGCGGGCCCCGGCCGATCGCGCCGGGGACTGGCTGCTCCACCTGTCGCTGGACACCGACGGCGTGCTCCGGGCCGCGGCGACGAACCCGAGCGGCAAGCGTCAGCCGCTCCAGCTGCAGATGCCAGCTCCGGGCCCGGAGGCGGAGACGCCACTCCCGCAGCGCGTGCCCTCCGAGCCCGAGACGCCAGCCCCTCCGCTCAAGCAGGAGACCGGCGTGCTCGGCGGTCTCAAGCGGCTCTTCGGGCGGCGCTAGGCTCGCGTCCGGATGGCCGACCGTCGAGAGCTCGATCCCGCAGCGCGCGCGGGCACGAAGCTCGTGATCGCCGGGGCGGCGCTCGCGCTCACCGGAGTGCTGAGCATCACGGCGCTGGTCGTCCAGCTGCTGTGGTACGAGCCGCGGTGCGAGCCGGTCGTCGACTGGACCTTCCTCGGGGCCTGCGGAGTGCTCCGGCTCTTGATCCTGCTCACGCTTCCGTTGCTGCTGGTGGGACTCGCGTTGCTCGCGCGAGGGCTCGTGATCGGGCGACGAGCTCGGCGTGGGCCGGGAGCGAGCCCGGACCGCGAGCCGCTCACCGGCTCCGATGCCAGACCCCCACGCTAGGTCGGCACGCGGTCGAGAAGCGCCGGTGCTCGGGCGAATGCAGGATGAGTTGCGATCAGGAGCGCAGGAGAGCGAACCGCGCCAGGAGCCGGGCGGGCGAGGTCTCCTCCCTCACCGCGTCGAGCACCTCCTCTGCCGGCGAGCGGCCCGAGCGCGCCCGCGCCTCCAGCGGCTCGAGGAGGGGGACGTCGTCCGGGTCAAGGTGCTGGAGCCCCACCCGCGCCAGGCGCACCATCTCCAGCGCCATCGAGGCGAGCGAGGTCCGCCGGAGCTTCCCCCGAAGACCGTTGCGCTGCGCCTCCTCGTGGAACGCCAGGTGCTCGGGAAATGACAGCCGCGGCACGAGCCCCAGCGCGGCATCCAGCGACGCCTCGTCGTAGAGGAGCCCCCGCCACAGCGCGACCAGCGCCGCGGTCTGTCCCAGCGACACCGAGTCCGCGCCCCGCACCTCCATCACCCGCTTGATCCGCACCTCGGGGAAGAGGGTGGAGAGGTGGTCGGTCCAGTCCGAGAGGCGCGCCGGCTGCCCCTCGAAGCCGTGCTCCAGCAGCTCGCCGAAGGTCATGGCCGGCATCGCGTAGTCGCCGTCGCGGCGGAGGAAGAGGAGCGGCGCCTGCAGCGCCCACTCCACGTAGGCGCGGTAGTCGAACGTGCCGTCGAGCATCCGGGGGAAGTACCCGCAGCGGGTGGGGTCCACGTCACTCCAGACGTGGCTCCGGTAGCTCATCCACCCGCTCGGCTTGCCCTTGACCAGCGGGCTGTTGGCGAACAGCGCCACCAGGAGGGGGGTCAGCCGCGCGGTCGCGGTCACCTTCCGCGCGCAGTCCGCCTCGGCGGACCAGTCCAGCGAGACCTGCCCGGTGCAGGTCATCAGCATCATGTCCAGGGCCAGCTTTCCGCGCACGGGGAGCGTCCGCCGCATCACCTGGTACCGCTTCTTCGGCACCCAGGGGATGTCGGCAGGGGTCCCCCAGGGACGGTAGCCGATGGTGACCGCCTGGAGCCCCAGCTCGCGCGCGGCCTCGGTGAGCATCCGTGCATGCGCAACGTTCTCCGCGTGCACCGCCCCCGCGGAGCTGGCCGGCGAGCCGGAGAGCTCGAACTGGCCACCGGGCTCCAGCGACAGCGTCTGCGTCCCCCGGGTCAATGCAATCGGCGGGGCGTCCGGAGCGTCCCGGAAAGGTGTGTACCCCCGGGATTCCAGCAACCGCAGCAGCGCGCCGATCCCCCGGGGGCCCTCGTAGGCGACCGGGGTGGGCGGATCCTCCAGGGGGTAGAGGAACTTCTCGTACTCCAGCCCCACCCGGTGATCGGCCCTCGGCCGCTCGGCCGTCCGGAAGTCGTCGACCAGCACGGACACGGAGGTGACGGCCTCGTCTTCGGTCGGGGCTCGGTCGAGCGACATGCAGGGCCGCGTCTATAACAGCGGTTGCGGGCAGTGCCCGCCCTCTCATGGAAGACACCCCCGAGCTGCCGCACAAGAGTAGTGCTTTCGACCTCCTCCGGGGAGCCAGCTTTCCGCTCCGGGCGGGTGCGCTGGTGTTGCGCGTTCCCCGGCTGCGCCGGCTCACCCTGATCTGCGCCACCCTCACCCTGCTCATCTTCGTCGCCTGGGCGTGGGCGCTGTGGACCTTCCTCCCCGGGGCCCTCGCGCGGCTGTGGCCGCATCCGGAGGGGCCGGTGGGCTGGCTCTGGGAGGTGACGCTCGTCGTCGCCGGTTTGCTGGCGTGGCTCCTCGGCGCGGCGACTCTTCCGCTGCTCGCGCTGGCGCCTCTGGAGGACACGCTCGTCGAGGCCACCGAGTCGGCGGTGGGCGCAC
>DASROG010000259.1:0-2287 GCA_035646995.1 Myxococcaceae bacterium | reverse complement strand
CGATACCACTCCGCCGTCCGGCAGGACCTGCTGCTCTCCGACTCCGGGCGAGGGCCGGACCGCGGAATCACCGCCACAGCCGGTGGTCACCAGGGCGCCACCGCCCACGACGAGGACCTGGAACAATCGACGGAGAGTCATGCGTTGCTCCTTGCCTCCGCGGGAGGCCTTGCCCGGAAGACACCCGGCACCGGGCCCGTTGCGGACGCCGGCCGCCAGGGGGTCCTCCCAGCCCCGGGCGGCGTGGCAGTCTCCGGACCCCTGGTGCACGCCCTGCACGCTCTCCGGACGGTCGTCTCCCGCCTGTCGCGGCGGCGAGGCTTCCTCGCCCTCGCCATCGGCGTGCTGGGGCTGGGGCTGGGCGCGGCGCTCACCGTCCTGGAGATCGCCGACGCGCTGTTCTGGAGGCCGCTCCCGTACGGAGATGCCCAGCGCCTGGTCTTCGCCTGGCAGGTGGACTCCCACGGGACCCGCCTGACCGTCACCGGCGCGGACTTCCTGTCGTGGTCCGGGGAGGCCCAGCCGTTCTCGGGCATGGCGGCGGTGAGCGCCCGCGGGTTCAACCTCGCCGGCGACGCTGAGCCGGAGCGCGTGGAGGGCGCGCTGGTCTCGGCGGACTTCTTCGAGGTGCTCGGGGCGCGGCCGTTGCTCGGGCGGGTCGTCGATCCCGGATCGCCCGGGCCACGGCTGGCGGTGCTCTCCGAGCCATTCTGGCGCCGGCGCTTCGGTGCCGATCCGGCGGTGCTCGGGCGCACCCTCTCGCTCGATGGAGAGCCGGTGCAGGTGGTGGGCGTGATGCCGGCGGGGTTCCGGCTCCCGGCGACGGCTCAGCTCTGGGTGTCTGCCCGGGCCCGCGTCCCCGAGCACCCGACGTACCCCATCGACCCCGAGACGGATCGTGCCCGGCACTTCCTGACCGTGGTGGGACGGCTGCGTCCGGGGTGGTCGGTGGGGGTGGCCGGCGCGGCGCTGTCCACCGTGCAGGCCCGGCTGGCCCGCGAGTTCCCCGACGACGCGGGGGAGGTGCGCGCTGCGGCGCTCACCGAGCTCCGCGAGCAGCTCTTCGGCGCGGCGCGGCCGCAGGTCATCGTCCTGCTCGCCGTGGCAGCGCTGCTCGCCTGCGTGGCCTGGGTGAACGCCGCCCACCTCTTCCTCATCCGGCGCACCCGCCGGACCCACGAGCTGGCGGTGCGGCTGGCCCTCGGCGCGAGCAGCCGCTCCCTCTGGCTGCTCTTCCTTCGCGAGTCGGCGCTCATCGCCGTGGCGGCTGGCACGATCGCGATGGCCCTGGCCACCTGGGCCGCGCCGCTGCTGGTCGCGGCGAGCCCGCAGGCGGCCGGATTGCCCCTGCCTGCGCCGTCCATCCGGGTGGTCGCGCTCGCGCTGCTCCTCGCGCTCGCCTCGGCCGTCTCGATGGCGGTGCTCGCGGGCCTGCAGCCGGTGCACACCACCGAACAGATCCAGGAGGGTGGCCGTACCGGCACCGAGGGCCGCGGCTCCCGCCGGCTCCGGACCGCCTTCCTGGGCTTCGAGGTGGGGCTCTCGCTGCTGCTCCTCCTCGGAACGGGGCTGCTCCTCCGCAGCTACCGGGCGGTGCAGACGGTGGACCCGGGCTTCCGGAGAACCGGCGTCCTGGCGGTGGATCTCCCCCTGGCCCGGCTCCGGCATCCCACGCCGGCCTCGCAGGCACGGTTCGCCCTGGACGTGCTGCGCGCCCTGGGAGGCCACGGGGAGGTGGACGCGGCCGGCTTCGTCTCCCGCCTGCCGCTCTCGCCGTCAAACACCATCGGTGACCTGGCCCTCCCCGGTCAGGAGGACGCGGGCTTCCCCTGCGACCTGCGGCTCGCCAGCCCCGGGTACTTCGAGGCGCTGGGGATTCCACTCCGGGGCGGGCGACTGTTCGATGCCGGTGACGTCGAGGGTGGCCCGCCGGTGGCGATCCTCAACGAGATGGCCGCGCGCCGGGCGTTCGGGAGCCGGAGCGCGCTCGGGCAGCGCGTCCTGGTGTGGGGCGAGCGCGTCCCCAGCGAGGTGGTGGGGGTGGTGGGGAACGTCCGTCACACCGGGCTCGACGCCGAGCCCCGTCCCGAGGCGTGGAGGCCCATCGGCGCGGTGGGCTGGGCCAACCTCTCGCTGGTCGTCCGCGGGAAGGTTCCCCCGGAGGCGCTGGTCGCCCCGGTCCGCGCGGCGATCCACTCGGTGGACGTGGAGCAGCCGCTGGTCCGGCCCGAGCCGATGCTCGAGCGGGCCGAGGCCTCGCTCGCCGTGCGCCGCTTCACCCTCGAGG
>DASROG010000258.1:0-8127 GCA_035646995.1 Myxococcaceae bacterium | reverse complement strand
AGCTGTGCGCTTCCGTTCTCGCGCTGCTCGCCGCGCTTGGGAGGGAGCCTGGGCATGGTGGGTCCTCAGGAACTGGAGTGGGCAGAGGGTTCTGAGTCTTGCCGCTTGCGACTGAGCTCGACGAAGACCGCGACCTTCTTGCGGACGATCTCCGGATCGAGCGGCTTGACGAGGTAGTCGGCCCCGCCCGCGGCGTAGGCCCGGTGGATCTCCTCCGGATCCTCCCCGAAGGCGGTGATGAAGATGATCGGGATGTGGCGGCTGCGCTCCAGCGCCTTGAGGTTGGTGGCCACCTCGAAGCCGTTCATCCGGGGCATGGCCACGTCGATCAGCGCTGCGGCGAAGCGCTCGCGCAGCGCGAGACGGAGCGCCTCCTCGCCCGAGGTGGCACACACCAGGCGATAATCGGGCCGATCGAGGATGGCGGCGAGCGCGGTGAGGTTCTCGGCCTTGTCGTCCACCAGGAGGAGGGGGGCCGGCGAGACCGCCTGCGGGACCTTCTCCAGGTCGCCGGTGGCCGCGGCCAGGGTGAAGAAGAAGGTGGCGCCCTTGCCGGGCTCGCTCTCGGCCCAGATGCGGCCGCCGTGGGCCTCGACGATCGCCTTGCAGATGGCCAGGCCGAGCCCGGCCCCGCGGTGGTCGGAGGAGTGCGCCTGGAAGTAGCGGTCGAACACCCGGGGCAGGTGGTCGCTGGAGATGCCCGGGCCGGTGTCACGGACGGAGAAGAGCACGCAGCCCGGATCCGTGCCCCGAGTGGCCCCGACCGTCACCACGCCACCGGGCGGGGTGAACTTGAGGGCGTTGCCCACCAGGTTCTCCAGGACCTGGAGGACCCGCTCCTCGTCCGCACCGACCGAGGGGAGCGAGGGCGCGACGTCGGTGTTGATGATGACCGAGGTCTGGCCGGCCACGCTCTGCTGGGACTCGAGCGCGGTGAGGATCAGCGCGGTCGGCGCCACTTCCCCCTTGCTCACGGTGAACCGGCCGCCCTCGATGGCGTGGATGTCGAGCAGGTCCTGGAGGAGCCGCTCCATCCGCTGTGCGCTGCGCTGGATGCGCTCCACCGGTCTCCGGAGCGCGGGCTCGGTGATCCGGGGGAGCAGCGTGCCCACGCCGACGGTGACCGCGTGGAGCGGGTTGCGTAGGTCGTGTGCCACCACGGCCAGCGCGTCCTCGCGGGCACGGAGGCTGGCGTGGATCCGGTCGTGCTCCAGGCGCCGGCCCAGCTCGGGTCCCAGCGCCTCTCCGAGGGTCCGGAGCAGCTCTTCCTCGGCGGCACCGAGGGTCCGCCCTGCGCGGGTCGCGAGGTACAGGGCTCCGACGGGCGCGGGAGGGTCCCCGAGAGGCACGGCGTGCACCACCCGCCACCTCACCGGCACCGCCTGGAGCAAGCGGGCGACGGCCTGGGCCTCGAGAACGAACGGCCCGGGGGCGGCCGGCCAGGGATGGATCTCACCGTCCACCACGGGAAGGGCTTCCGCCTCCACCCCGAGCCCGACGCCGGCGGCGGCCCGGAGCCCCTCGCGGTCGCGGACCTGAAGCAGCACACCCTCCAGCGAGAGGTCCCGGGCGAGGACCTCGCAGACCCCGGTGACGAGCTCGGCGGTGCTCTCCGCCCGGCCGAAGGTCCGGAGCAGCTCCGCCAGGACGGTGGCCATGGTGGTCTCGGGTACGGGAATGACCGGCTCGTTGCCGTGCACGGTCGTCTGGCCGGGAGGAACGCCGGTCATCTCGGGGGCTTGGGGCGCGGTCTCGTTCCGGTGCACGACGGTCACGGCGGGCGGGAGCCTCTCTGGCGTTCCGGGAACGGCCGGCGCACGCGCTCCGGACCGGGGGGACGCGACGCTCGGTTGTACCTGCGCAATCAACGGGATCAGCGAGGGGCAGCGCGGACCCGTCAGCCGTTCAACAGGGGCCCCCCACCGCTGAACACCCGACGCTCGGCCACGAGCGGGTGGTTGCAGACACTTGCCGCGGTGCGGCAAACGGGGGCAGTTGACCGACAACCCGATGGCGGGTAGCGGCGCGAGCCCGGCGACGGCGGCGATGCGCTCGCTCCGCCTCGTGAGAAGCGCTTCCGTCCCTTGCCGCGCTCACCCCTCGTCGACGGCCTGGCCGCCGGCGCGGCGCACCGGCGCACCCGCCAGTGACTCGCGCGCCCGGTCGGCCGCGCGGCGAAGCTCCTGCTCGTGGACGAGGCCCTCCAGCTCGTCGATCCCCAGCGGCTTGACCAGGTGTCGATCGAAGCCGGCCTCGCGCGCGGCGCGCCGGTCGGACTCCTGGCCGTAACCGGTGGCCGCCACCAGGTACGCGTCCGGGGCCACGGGCCGCAGCTGCCGGGCGAGCTCGTAGCCGTCCATCCCCGGCAGGCCCACGTCCAGCAGCGCCAGCTCCGGAGGACGCTCGGCCGCGAGGCGCAGCGCCCCGGGCGCATCGTGCGCCACCTCCACCTCGTGCCCCAGCAGGGCGAAGAGCTCGCGCATGCTCTCCGCAGCGTCCACGTTGTCGTCCACCACCAGGATGCGGAGCCGGACCTTCGGCCTGCGCACCGGGGGCTGCTCGAGGCGTCCGTCGCTGGCCCGACTCTCCGGTGGTCCGAGCAGGGGGAGCCGCACGGAGAAGGTGCTTCCCCTCCCCACTCCGGGGCTCTCGGCGACCACGCTGCCGCCGTGCAGCTCGACCAGGCTCTTCACCAGCGCCAGCCCCAGCCCGAGTCCACCCAGCGCGCGGTCCGAGCCCTGCCGGGCCTGGAAGAAGCGATCGAACACGTGGGGGAGCAGGTCCGGATGGATGCCGATGCCGTCGTCGCTGACCTGGAGAAGGAGGGTTCCACTCTCGATCCGCGCGTGAACGCGCAGATTTCCGCCGGGGTCGGTGTACTTCGCGGCGTTGGTCAGGAGATTGGCCAGCACCTGCGCCAGCCGGGTGGAATCGGCGACGACCTGCATTCCCCAGCCGGGCACGTCCACCGTGAGGCGATGACCACGGGACTCGATGAGGGGGCTGGCGGTCTCGATTGCCTGCGCCACGACCGCGCCCAGCTCCACCGTCTCGCGCCGCAGCTCCACCTTCCCGCGGGCGACGCGCGACACGTCGAGCAGGTCGTCCACCAGCCGCGAGAGGTTCTTCACCTGCCGCTCGATGACCGAACGCTCGCGCTCCAGGGACTCGGGTGCGCGCAGCTTCATCAGGTGCAGCGCGGTGACCAGCGGGGCGAGCGGGTTGCGCAGCTCGTGGCCGAGCATCGCGAGGAACTCGTCCTTGGCGCGGCTGGCCTCCTCCGCGCGGCGCCGGCTGGTCACCAGCTCGGTGACGTCGGTCGCCACCACGATGACGCCTTCGATCCGGCCGTGCTCGTTTCGCAGAGGCTCGTTCACCAGGTGGAAGAAGATCTCCTCGGGCGAGCCTCGGGGGCCGCGGTTGAGCACCACCCGGTAGGCCGAAGAGACGAACGGCTCGCCGGTGGCGTGAACCCGCTCGACGATCTCGAGCGCGCCCTGACCGGCGAGCTCGGGGAAGGCCTCGCGGACCGTCCTGCCCAGCAGCGGGCGCTCGCCCATCATCTCCTGGTAGCGCTGGTTGGCGAACTCGAAGTGGAGATCGGGTCCGGAGAGGATCGCGATGCCCACCGGCGCGTCCCGGAAGATGGCCCGCATCCGCTCGGCCTGGCGTTCCTCGATCACCCGGAGCTTCGCGCGCACCAGCTGGGCGTCGACCCGGGCAAGCAGCTCGCGGGAGCTGAAGGGCTTGATCAGGTAATCGTCCGCGCCGGATTCCATTCCCTCGCTGCGCGATTCCTCTCCCGCACGCGCCGAGAGCATCACAACCGGAAGGCCGCGCAGGCCGGAGTCGCCACGGATGGCGGTCAGGAGCTGGAACCCGTCCATCTCCGGCATCATCACGTCGGTCAGGACGAGGTCCGGCCGGGTCCGGCGGATCGCCGCGAGCGCCTGCGCGCCGTTCCCCACCAGCTCCACCTGATAGCGTGAGTCGAGCACCCGACCCACGTACTCGCGCATGTCGGCGTTGTCGTCCGCCACCAGGATGCGCCCCTGCCGCTGCCCGGAGACGGCGCCGGCCCGCCCGGGAGCGTCGGGCGACGGCACCCAGCGGAGGGCCTCCTCCACGTAGGCCGGTGCGGCGCGGAGCTGCGTCGGTCCCGGATCGTCACCCACCCGCTCGGGTGGGAGATGGGCGTGACCCCGGGGAAGCCGGACCTCGAACTCGGAGCCCTCCCCCGGCCGGCTCTGGACGGCGATCCGCCCCCCGTGGAGCCGTACGATGTCGCTCACCAGGGCCAGCCCGATGCCCGAGCCCTCGTGGGTCCGCGAGGACGCTCCCTGAACCCGGTGGAAGCGCTGGAACAGCCGGGGGAGCTCGTCGGACGGAATCCCGGTCCCGGTGTCGCGCACCCGGAGGACGGCCGAGTCGTCCTCGAGGGCGAGGGTCAGGCGAACCGAACCGGCGAGCGTGAACTTGAGCGCGTTGGACAGGAGGTTCAGCACCACCCGTTCCCACATGTCACGGTCCACGTGCACCGGCGCGGAGAGCGTCGGCGCCTCGACCTCGAAGGCGAGGCCGGCCCGCTCGAAGGCGGAACGAAAGCTCGAGGCCAGCTCGCGGGTGAGCTGGGCGAGGTCGGTGGGCCGGAAGGTCGCTTCGGCGCGGCCGGCCTCGAGGCGCGAGAACTCGAGGAGCGAGTTCACCAGCCGCTGGAGGCGAAGGGCATTGCGGTGGACCAGGTCGAGCGTGTCGCGCGAGGGAGGCGCGCCCGAGACCAGCGACTCCTCCACCGGGCCGAGGAGGAGGGTCAGCGGCGTCCGGAACTCGTGGCTGATGTTGTTGAAGAAGGTGGTCTTGGCGCGATCGAGCTCGGCCAGCTCCTCGAGCCGGCGCCGCTCGGCCTCGAAGGCCCGGGCATCGGCGATGGCGCTCGCCACCTGGCCGGCGGCGAGCGAGAGGAAGCCGCGGTAGCCGGCGTTCCACAGCGTGCGGGTGGAGAGCCCGAGCACGAGGAGACCGGCGAGGCGCTCGGTGCCGGACACCGAAAGAGGGAGCACCGCGGCATGGGTCAGCGCCTCGGGCCACGGGCCGGCGTGCACCGCCTCGTGGCGCTCCTGGAGGTCCACCACCATCAGCTCCGGAGCAGGTCCGGCGGCGGGGAGGGGCCAGGGGGCGCCGGACTGCGCCGGATCGAAGCCAGGGACGACGATGGACGCCTCCGGCTCCAGTCCCGCCGTACCCGCGAGCCGCGCCCGGCCGCCCTCGTCGACGAGGTACACCAGGGCGAAGGGAACGTCGTTCTCGTCGTTGGCCAGGGTGCGCGCGGCGCGACCGCACACCTCCTCGGCGGTGCGGAGGCCGCGGGTGGAGGCGGCGAGCGAGCCGAGCGTCGCCAGCCGGCGCTCCCCGAGAACCCGCTCCGTCTCCTCGGTGACGACACAGAGCATCCCGCCCACGCGGCCCTGATCGTCGAACACCGGGCTGTAGGAGAAGGTGTGGTACGTCTCCTCGGGGAAGCCGCTGCGCTCGAGGAACAGGCGTAGGCCCTCGTCCCAGGTGGCCTGGCCGGTCTGAAGCACCGTCTCGATGCGCGGGCCGATCTCCGGCCAGATCTCTCGCCAGACCACATCGGAGCGCGCCCCGAGTACCCAGTCGCGCTTCACTCCCACCGTGGGCAGGTAGGCATCGTTGCAGAAGAACGTGAGCTCGGGTCCCCAGCACATCCACATCGCGTACCGGGAGGTCAGGAGGATGCGGACGGTGGCGCGGAGTCCCTCCGGCCAGGTCGACGGGTCGCCGAGGGGCGTGGCGCTCCAGTCCAGCGCGCGCATGCGCGTGGCCATCTCGCCGTGTCCGATGAAGGGCGTGCCGCGGTCGCTGCTCTGCATCTTCCGGCGGCGGAGTCTGCCCGGTGCGGCTCGGCTTCACCCCGGGCGAAACGGGCGATTGTCCCGCGCCGGACGCTGCTCGCGCGCGAGGCCGGCGTCCGCGGTGCGGCGCGGCCCGCGGAGGAACGTCCGCGCGACTGCTCAGCGCTGGGTGAGCACCGGCTGCCGGGTCGCGACCCGGGCCCCCGGGGAGTCCGCGAGGAGCCTGCGGGCCTCGCTCGAGATGCGGAGGAATCCCCGCGCCTGCGCGTCGCGCTGGAGGTCCGCGAGGACGCGCCCGGCGCCTCCCGACCCGCGCGTGAGGACCTGCCCGAGCACCAGCTCCGCCTCCAGCTGGAGGGGCACCACGCCCGCGGCGGAGGCCCGGGTCCGAGCCCCCAGCACCCGCGCCCGGGGGTCCGCCCCGAGGGCCAGCTCGGCGCGCGCGAGCTCGAGCTGGGCGAGCACCGCCGGCTCGAAGAAGCCGTTCGACTCGGCCACGTTGCTCGCCCGGATGGCCTCGAGGCGCGCAGCGGAGGGGTGACCCTCGAGCCGGAGCAGCCGGGCCTGGACCAGCGCGGCGAGCGCCTCGTCGTAGCGCGTGCGGTGCGCCGTCCGCGACTGCTCGAAGAGCCGCCGCGCCTCCGCCACCCGGCCGAGATCCAGGAGGACGTTGGCCCGCTGCACGAGGACGCGTCCCTGGATGAAGGTGGGGAGCCCCTTCTCGTTGATGGCTCCCGCGAGGAGATCCGCGGCGCGCTCGCTCCTCCCCTGCGCGCGCAGCACCTCGGCCAGGTAGGGCAGGACCCGGAAGCCCTTGTTCTCGACCCGGACGTTCTCCTCCTGGGCTTGCTCGGCGAGGCGGGCGGCCTCGGCCAGCGCACCCCGGGCGAAACGCAGCCGCGACTGCTCGCGCCACTGGTACATCCGGGTGAGGCCGCCGCGCGAGCGCGCCTCGGGAGGACGGCGGCGATCGAGCGCCTCGGCTTCCTGGGCGGCGGCCTCCGCCTCGGAGAGGTCGCCGCGTGCGAGCTGAAGCGGGGACATGTCCCAGAGCACGTCCGCCAGCAGCCGGGCGTCACCGGCGCGCCTCGCGCCCTCCACGGCCTCGTGGAGCCAGGCGCTGACGTCCGCGAGTGGGCGGTCGAAGCGGAGGGTGATGGCGCGGTCCTTCGCCGCTCGCCACGCCCACTCGGTGCCGGCGCCAGCGCGCATCGCGTCGGCGTGGAGGCGGTCCGCGGCGTCGGTGTCCTCGCGCTCCAGTGCCACCGCGGCCCGCTCGAAGGCGGCGGCCGCCTCGAGGGTGGGGAGGGAAAGGGCGCGCGCACGGTCGGCCACCCTGGCCAGCGCTGCATCGGCCAGGGCCAGCTGCCCGTCGTCGAAGGCGATGGTGTAGGCGACCCAGTCGACCAGGGCGGCCTCGAGGGGCGAGGTGGGCAGCCGCTGGAGGCGCACCAGGGTGCTCTTGCGCGCGTCGCCGGTCTGGACCGAGGCCAGACGCACCCCGAGGCGGACGTCGGCGGGGAAGAGGTCGAACAGCGTCGCCCAGAGGCCGGCCGCACGCTCCTGCTCACCGGAGAGCGCGCGGTGCTGGGCCTCCACTGCCATGCGCTGCTGCTCGGGGAGCCGCCCCGCCGACTCGAAGGCGAACCGGGCGGTGTCTCGCGCCTCCGCGGCGAAGCCGGCCCTGTCGAGCGCCTGGGCCAGCTCGCTGCGGGCGAGCACGAAGTCGGGGGCCAGAGCGGTGACCTGCCGGAGCTCGGCGGCGGCGCCCATGTTGTCGGCGGCGTCGAGCTTCCGTTGCGCGCTTCTCCAGACACCTGCCGCCGCCGGATCGGCAGGCGCCCAGCTCGACGGAGACGCGGCGAGGGCGGTGGGCCGCGCGACCCCGAGGTGGGTCCGGACCAGGGCGGCCGCGCTCCCTCCGAGGGAGAGCGCGACGACGCAGCCGGCGGCGAGACCGAGCGAGCGGCGGATCCGCCGTTGCCGGCCCACGGTGCGGACGCGCTCGCCGGCGAGGAGCCGGAGGAAGTCCTCGGGCGTCGGACACCGCTCGTTCACCGAAGGGGCGAGCGCGCAGGCCAGCGCCTTTCGCCAGCGGTGAGGCAGCTCGGGCGTGCGGTGGGTGAGGTCCGGCGGGGTGCTCCGGGCCCGGGCGGCGCCGGGGCCCACGGGCATGTCGCTGAAGGGGAGCTCGCCGGTGAGCATCTCGTACGCGACCACCCCCAGCGCGTAGACGTCCGCCGCGGGTCCGAGG
>DASROG010000257.1:0-8650 GCA_035646995.1 Myxococcaceae bacterium | reverse complement strand
GATGCTCTTGCAGCTGGTGAAGATGAGGTCGGCGACCCAGACCGACCCCCGGAGGTCCTCCGGCGTCCGCCCCTTCCCGTCCTGGTCCACCAGGCGGTACGCAGGTACGGACCACAGGGTAGGCAGCGGTCCGTCGGCCCTGGCCGCGCTCCTGCGGATGGACGCGGGCAGCGCCTGGGGCTCGGTCGCAACCGAGCGGATCACCAGCTCGATGGCCAGCACCGCGAGCGCGGCGGCCACGGTGGCGAGGACGATGACACGACGAGGCACGGCACCGGGCCTACCTCAGCGGCCCGGGCCGGGGGAAGACGTGCGGCGGAAGGACGCACCGTGCAGCTGACCGTCTTCGGTGTGCTTCTCGGAGCGATGAGCCTTCAATGGCCGGGCGAGCGGGTTCTACCACCGGGTTCGGGAGTCTCCCGGCGTGGTGCGGCCATCAGAGTCCGACGTCACGGACGGCCTCGGCCCGGGCGCGGTCGCCAGCAGTCGGCTCGAGCCCGAGGAGGAGCCGGCTCAGGTCGTAGAGCACCCCGCCGCGGTCCCACGGGTCCACCCGGTCGGGCCAGTGGAGGCGCTCCGCGGCGCGGTTGTACGCGTGGTCCGCCACGGCCCGGAGCTGGAACGCATCGTACAGGTTGTACTCGACCAGGAAGCGCAGGGCCTCCACGTCGCCCGTGGCGTGGTACGCGCGCCAGAGCAGCACCGCGTCCATCCCGCTCCGGCCGCGCAGGTGCGGCGGGCGCGCGATACCGAGCCTGTCCTCGGCCGACTTGAGCCCACCGCCGAGACCGATGCGCCGGCAGAGCGGCTTCAGATCCAGGTGAAGCACCGGCCGGGGAAGCCCGGGGAACGCGTGACGGAGGACCGGAAGGTCGAACGCAGCCCCGTTGAAGGTCACCCACACCCGACGGACGGCGAGCCGTGCGGGCAGCGCATCCAGGTTCCGGCCCTCGATGAAGGTCCAGAGCCCGTCCGCATCGAGGCAGCCAGCCACCGTGGGGCGGTGTCGCTCCCCCACCCCGTCCGCCTCGACGTCGAGGCAGAGCGCCTCGTCGGCAACGAGAGGCCAGAGCCGCCAGTGTTCCCGGGCCGGGAGCATCCGCACCAGCGCCTGGAGATCACCCGTGTCGAGCGCCGCCTCGGCGCGGTCCAGGGCAGCGCAGAGCGCATCGTGCAGGCTCGCACCCAGCACGTCGGCCCCCCCGCTCCGGACTGTCTCCCAGCCCTCGAGCCCGCGGGCCCACAGGTCCTTCTCCCGCCAGGGACCGATGCCCGGCACCAGCTGGAACGTCCGGCGAATCACCCGCCCAGCCTGCCCTGCGCCTCCGACGCGAGCCGGCGGAGCAGCGGGAGATCCGCCTCGCAGAACGGCATCCCCAGCATCTCCTCGGGCGTGGCGGCGCGGAGCGCATGGCTCCCCAGCGGCGCCGGTGTGCCATCGATGATGCGCGCCTCGTAGAGGTGCAGGTCCACGGTGAGGTCCCGGTACGCGTGGCGAACCGCGAACCGCTCCCCTCCGACCTCGAGCCGCACCCCCAGCTCCTCGCGCGCCTCGCGCAGAAGGGCCTGCGCGTCCGACTCGCCCGGCTCCACCTTCCCCCCGGGGAACTCCCAGAGCAGGGCCCGGCTCTTCCCCGGCGGCCGCTGCTGCACCAGGTAACGGCCCGGGGCGGTCTGGATCAGAGCCGCCACCACCCGGACCTCGCGATTCACAGCGTTCCGGGCTGGGTGACGTGAAGGCCGTACACGAAGCCGAGGTTCGACAGGATCAGCGCGTCCGGGCCGTAGATCCCCGGCGTCGCGGTCACGCCCTTGCCCGGGTCGAAGCGCCGGAGAATCCGCCCGGTGATCGGATCGACGAACAGGAGCGCCCTCCCGGTGGGGACCAGGAGAAGCCCCGAGCCGAAGGCCGGCTGCTGGCCGGCGCGGTCCGGAAGCTGCGTCACCCAGATGCTCTTCCCGGTCTCGGCGCTGTAGGCCGCTATCCGGTCCTCCCCCGCGGCGAAGATGACCGCACCCCGGACCAGCACGTAGGCCAGCCCGGACGCGCCGCTCTGCCAGACCGTGTCTCCGGTCTTGGCGTCCAGGGCGAACACGCCGTCCTTGTACGAGGCGACGATGAGGTGCCCGACGGCATCGAAGCCGGGGGTGCTGCTCACGTCGATGAACTGGGTGCCGGTGGAGAGGACCCGGTCCCAGATTGCTCCGCCGGTCTTGGCGTCCAGGGCCGCCGCGTGCCCGTCGGAGAAGCCGAGGTACACCACCCCATCCCGCACCACCGGCGTGCTCGCCCCCCGGAGGATGAAGCCCGCGGGCGGGGTGCGCCGGTACTGCCAGGCCCACTTCCCGTCCGCGGCGTCCAGCGCGTAGAGGGTGGCCGACTGGGAGGCGACCAGCAGCCGCCCTTCGGCGAGCACCGGCACCGTGACCAGCTCCTCGCCGCAGTCGTAGGTCCAGAGGACCGCCCCCGTGTCCGCCTTGAGGGCGCGGAGCACGCCGTCTCCTCCGGGGGAGTAGATCACCCCGTCGCGGATCAGCACCCCGGCGTAGAACGGGGCGGGCGTGGGCAAGGCCCAGCGCACCCGGCCATCGATGGTGACGCTGCGGAGCACGCCGTCGCGGGTCCCCACCACCACCCGGCCCGAGACGGGGTCCACCGCCGGAGTGGCGAACTCGCGCGGGACGAACTCCATGGTGGTGGAGGTCTCGATCATCGCGTGCCAGTAATCGATGCTGAAGACCGCCAGCGGCGCGGCCGACTCGCGCGAGAACGGGTCGGTGAGCACCGGCGCCTTCGCGGACACGCAGCCGCCCAGGGCAGCCAGGGCGAGGGTCAGGAGCGCGCCGCGGCTCATCCGGCGTCCGGCCTCGGGGCCACGGTGGCCTTGAAGCCCTCGGCCTCGAGCGCGGAGAGCCGCTCCTGGGCGAGACGCGCAGCGGGGGTGCCGGGGCTGGCGGAGACGAGCTCGGCGAAGGCCTGCGCCGCCTCCTGCTTCTTCCCCATCAAGGCGAGGACCCGGGCGCGATGGAAGGAGCCCATGCCGGCCAGGAAACCGGCGCTCTCCTCCCGCGCCATCCGCTCGTAAACCTCCAGCGCCTGCGGCAGCTCGCCCTTCGCCTCGCGGGCGTGACCGAGCCCGTCCAGCGCGGTCGCCCTGAGCGGTTCGCTCGCCGGGGCGCCCCGGAGGTACGCCTCGTAGTGGCCGATGGCCTGGTCCAGCTGCCCGAGGCGAACCTCGGCGGCGGCGAGGGGCAGGGTCGCGGTGACCGCCGCCCTGCTGCCGGGGAAGCTGCTCAGCACCCCGGAGAGGGCCGTGGCCCCCGCCTGGTCGCGCTCCTGCTCGGACTTGAAGGGCGGAGGGTCCTCGGTGCTGCCCGGAGGCAGGTCCGCCTGGATGGGCCGGGACAGCACGCCCAGCGCGGAACCCAGCGCGTTGCGGGCCTTGTGCTCGCGGCGGTCGGAGAGCGTCTTGGTCAGGGCCACCGCGAACCCCAGGACCACGACCGCGACCGCGGCGCCCACCACCAGGCTCCTGCGGTGGGAGAACCAGCTCCGCGCCTCGAGCCCCGCCCGCTGGAACGCGTCCGGCGCGCGGAGCTCATGTCGACTCATCCGATCCTGTGCCACGTGGTGTCCTGGTGTCCTTCTTGCTCGAGGGCCCGGAAAGGGCGCGCACTGTAGAGATCCGGATGCTGGGACGTCAACGATCGGCTGGCGGCGGACGCGGCTCACGTCCCCGCTGGCCTTCTCGAACGCTTCCGGGTGGATGGGGATTCCACCCGGCGGGTCGGTCGTCCGGGGCCCCCAGCCCCGTCCCCCCGGGACTAGTTCTTGAGCGCGGAGGCGATCTCACGGGCCGTCTGCTCTGCCTCGATGCCGATCTCCTTCAGCATCCCGCGCGTCGAGAGCTGAAACCCGCACAGATGGAGCCCGGGACGTACCTGGCCGTCGGCGCGGGGAAAGCCGCGCTCGTCGCAGAGCTCGCGCGCCGAGGGGAGGAAGTCCTCCAGCTTCGGGCGATAGCCGGTGGCGAGCACCACCGCGTCGAAGGGCTGGCTGTCGCCACCCTCGAAGACCACCGAGGTCTCGGTGAAGCGCTCGATCCCGGGGGCGATCTTGACGTGGCCCGCGCGCACCAGGGCCAGGGTCCCGACGTCGATCAGGGGAACGCGTGCATCGCGCTTCACCTGCTCCAGGGCGCCGTAGGGCCTGCGCCTCAGGCCGAGCTTGCGGATGTCGCCGTTCGTCAGGGCGAGGAGGGGAGCGGAGAGAAGATCTGCGACCCTGGGTGGGAAGGGTCGGAACAGCGCCGCCACGGTCAGGATGGGCAGCCCCAGGAACTCGCGAGGAATGACGTTCACCGGGCTGCGGACGGCGATGGTCGGCTTGGCCCCGTGCTCGTGGAGGTCGATGGCGATCTCCCCTCCGGAGTTGCCCAGGCCCACCACCAGCACCCGCTTCCCCCTCCACGGCGTGCCGTTCCGGTAGCAGCTACTGTGCAGCACCGCACCCTGGAAACGCTCCAGCCCCGGCCACGTCGGCAGCACCGGGACGCGGGTGTAACCGGTGGCGATCGCCACGTGCCTCGAGGCCACCTGGCGCTTCGGGGTCATGACCACCCAGTCCCCGGCATTGCGCTCGATGCGGGAGACGGTCTCCTCGAAGACGGGTTGCAGCGCGAAATGGCGCGCGTAACTCTCGAGGTAGGCGATGAACTGCTCGCGCGAGATGAAGCGCGGGTAGTCCGATGGAAAGCCAAGCCCGGGGAGCGCGGATCCACCCTTCGCGGTGTGGAGGTGCAGCCGGTCGTAGTGCTTCCGCCAGACCGAGCCGACCTGGGCGCTGCTCTCGAGGACCAGGGCCGTGATTCCCCGTTGCTTGAGGCAGGCCGCGACCGCCAGACCAGCCGGGCCCGCGCCCACGATGGTCACCTGCCCTGTCATGTCCCGATCGCCTCTAGGGCGTGGATCGCAGGCTCGTCCACCGGTGGAGGACCTGCATCCGCGAAAGGAGGCATTCGTCGTGAAGCCCACGTTCGAGCGGCGCCACGAACGTCAACGACGGGCGTGGGGGCGCTTGCGGGCAACCCGCTTGGCCTTCCCCGGCTTCTCCCGGAAGAACAGCTGGAGGGGGACGCGCAGTCCGAAGGTCTCGCGCAGCTGGTTGGAGAGGTACCGCTTGTAGGACTCCGGCACCTTCTCCGGGCGGTTGGTGGTCACCGCGAAGGCCGGTGGGGCCGTGCCTACCTGGGCGATGTAGTACAGCCGGAGTGGCCGTCCGTCGACGATGGGCGCCGGGTGGGCGTCCACCAGCTGCCCGAGAAGCTTGTTGAGCGCCGGCGTCGGGATGCGCATGCGGAACGAGTCCTGGAGACCAGCGGCCAGGTCGAGGACCTTCTCCACCTTGGAGCCGGTGAGGGCGCTGACGAAGACGATGGGCGCATAGGAGACGAACTTCAGCGTCCACTTGAGATCTTCGCGGGTCCGCTTCTCGGTCCGGGGGTCCTTGGTCACCAGGTCCCACTTGTTGACCACCACCAGGAGCGCCCGGGCCCGCTCGGCGACCAGGCCCGCCAGGCGCGCGTCCTGGTCCACGCCGGGCTCGGTGCCGTCCAGGACCAGGACCGCCACGTCCGCCCGCTCCATGCTCCGGAGCGCGGCCAGGACGCTGAGCTTCTCCACCGCCTCCCCCACCGCCTTGCGGCGGCGGATGCCGGCGGTGTCGGTCAGGACGAAGCGGCGCCCCCCATGCACCAGCGTGGTGTCGATCGGGTCGCGGGTGGTGCCGGGCTCGGGGTTGGCGACCGCCCGCTCCTCGCGGACGAGGGCGTTGAGGAGGGTGCTCTTGCCCACGTTGGGCCGACCCAGGATGGTGAGCCGGACCGGCGCGTTCTCCTCCGGCTCGGCTCCGTCCACCGGCTCGCCGGGGGCCGGGAGCCGAGCCACCACCGCGTCCAGCAGCGCGTCGAAGCCGAGGGCGTGCTCGGCGGACACGGGGAACAGGTCGGGAATGCCCAGGCGGTAGAAGTCGCCGGTCCCGGTCTCGGCCGCCGCCGGCGAATCGAGCTTGTTGACCACCAGAATCAGCGGCTTGCCCGTCCGCCGCAGGGCCCGGGCGAGCGTCTCGTCCGCGGGGGTGGGTCCGCTCCGCCCGTCCACCACCACCAGGACCACGTCCGCCTCCGCCGCGGCCAGCTCGGCCTGGGCCCGCACCTGCGCGGCGAGCCCCCCGTGCTCGTCGGTGACGAAGCCCCCGGTGTCGACGATGGCCAGCTCCCGGCCCTGCCACTCGGCGTCGGCGTAGTGGCGGTCCCGGGTGACGCCAGGCACGTCCTGCACCAGGGCCAGCCGCCGCCCGGCGATACGGTTGAAGAGCGTGCTCTTGCCCACGTTGGGGCGGCCGAGGATGGCGACCAGCGGCCTCACGTGAGCCCGACCTTCCGGAGCCCGCGCTCGCTCTCGGTCCAGCGCGGCTCCACCTTCACCCGCAGGTCCAGGTAGACGTGCGTTCCGAGCAGGCGCTCGAGCGACTTCCGCGCGTCGGTGCCGATGGCCTTGAGCATCGAGCCGCGCTTCCCGATGACGATGGCCTTCTGGCTCTCGCGCTCCACGAAGAGCGTGGCGTGTACCCGGACCAGTCCCTGCAGCCCTCCCGGCCTGCTCCCGGGGCGGGGAGCGCGCTCGCTCTCGTCGAAGGCGTCGATGACCACCGCCGCGGAGTGCGGCACCTCCGCCCTCGTGTGGCGGAGCACCTGCTCGCGGATGAGCTCGGCGGCGAGCCCCACCTCCTGCTGGTCGGTGAAGGTCTCGGGATCGAACAGCGGCGGTCCCTCGGGAAGCCGGGCGAGCGTGGCGCGGAGGAGCTCCTCCACCCCGTCGCCGCTGAGCGCCGAGACGAAGAGCACCTCCTCGAAGGGGCGCACCTGGCTCAGCGCGGCCACGAAGGGCAGGAGCAGCGGCTTGGGCACCGTGTCCACCTTGCTCACCACCAGGAGGACCGGCTTCCGCACGGCGGCGAGTCGCTCGAGCACGGCGCGCACCCCCGGGGTGACCTCGGGCGTCTTCCCGTCGGGGCCCAGCGCGGGCTCGACCAGGAGCAGGATCAGATCCACGTCCTCCAGCGTGGCGAGCGCCGCCTCCACCATCGCCCGGTTCAGCGCGCCCTTCGCCTCGTGGATGCCCGGCGTGTCCACGAAGGCCACCTGGCCTTCGGGCCGGGTGACCACTCCGGTGATGCGGGCGCGGGTGGTCTGCGGCTTGGGCGAGACGATGGCGATCCTCTCCCCCACCAGGCGGTTGAGGAGCGTGCTCTTGCCCACGTTGGGCCGGCCGAGGAGAGCGGCGAATCCTGAGCGCTGGATGGTCATCGAGGAGGTGGTCTGGAGGAGGCCCGCGACGCAGCCTCCCCGGCGATGCCCGGTCGTGCCGGGAGTCAGGGCTGGGTGGAGATGGTCAGCTTGTTGATGCGCACGTCCGTGCGAGGGCGGTCCCCGGCGCCCTTCGGGACCTCGTTGGCGACGCGGCGGACGATGTCCTGACCGGAGACGACCTCGCCGAAGATGGTGTGCTTGTTGTTCAGCCACGGCGTGGGCACCACGGTGATGAAGAACTGGCTGCCGTTGGTGTTCGGCCCGGCGTTGGCCATCGCCAGGAGGCCTGGCTTGTCGAACCGGCGGGCGCTCTGGAACTCGTCCGCGAACTGGTAACCCGGTCCGCCGGTGCCGCGGCCGAGCGGGTCGCCGCCCTGGACCATGAAGTCGGCGATGCAGCGGTGGAAGATCGTGCCGTCGTAGAGCGGTGTGCCGGTCTTCTTCGCGCGGCTGGCCGGGTCGGTCCACTCCTTCTCGCCGGTGGCGAGCCCGACGAAGTTCTCCACCGTCTTCGGCGCGTCCTTGCTGAACAGCCTCACCACCACCTTGCCTTCGGTGGTGTCGAAGTGCGCGTACAGGTCCTTCCCGGCCTTCGCCTCGTCGACCATTCCCATCGTGTAGTTCCTTTCGAGCCTCGGGACCCCTCTACTAGCTCCGGGGCGGCTTGTCAGACACCGTGACCGAGATCAGCGTGACGGGTTCGGTCGGCCGGTTGCCCATCATGGTCTTCACCTCGGAGATGGCCTCCACCACCGGGTAACCGGAGACGACCTCGCCGAAGATGGTGTGCTTCCCGTCGAGGTGGCGGGGAGTGGAGGTGGTGATGAAGAACTGGCTGCCGTTGCTGTTCGCCCCGCGGTTGGCCATGGCCAGGATGCCCTTCTTGTCGAACCCGCGCTTGCTCTGGAACTCGTCCTCGAAGGTGAAGCCCGGCTGTCCCCGGCCGGTTCCGGTGGGGTCGCCCCCCTGGATCATGAAGTTCGGGATCACCCGGTGGAACTCGGTCCCCTCGTAGAGCGCCGTCTTCTTCCGCTGGTTGTCGCGAGGGTCGATCCACTCCTTCTCCCCGGTGGCGAGCCCCACGAAGTTGGCGACGGTCTTCGGCGCATCCTTGCTGAACAGCTTCACCACGATGACGCCCTTGCTGGTCTTGAGCGTGGCCCACAGCTCCTTTCCGGCCTCGGCCTTGCTCATCCACGGACCGCCGGAGGCCAGCGGTTCCTGGGGCGGCGGCGCCGGGACCGAGGTCTGGGCCGCCGGCGGAACGGGCGGCGTCGGGG
>DASROG010000256.1:0-7307 GCA_035646995.1 Myxococcaceae bacterium | reverse complement strand
CCCATGGCCGCCAGCAGCCCGCACTTCTCGCTGGTCGACTGGGCGCGGCCGCCCTGGACGGGCTCGGTGAGCATCGCCGGCAGCGCCGGCCGGGAGGCAAGGGCCTTCCACGCCCGGACACAGCTGCCGGTGCTGGCCTGGTCTCCTCTCGGCGCGGGGTTCCTCACCTCGGACGAGACCGGCGGCGGCTACGGCAGCCCGGCCAACGCCACCCGGCGCGAGCGAGCGCGCGCGCTGGCGCGGGAGCGGGGCTGGACGGTGGCCCAGGTGGGGCTGGCCTACCTCTTCTCCCAGCCCTTCCCGGTGTCGGTCGTGGTGGCGGCGAGCACCGCGGCGAAGATGCGGGAGAACCTCGCCGCGGCCTCCCGTCGACTGACCCCCGCGGAGCTCGAGGGGCTCGAGGCCTGAAGTAGAAGAGAGCCATGGAGGTCCTCCGCCCAGCCGAGGAGTGGGACGCCATCGTCGTCGGGTCCGGCGCGACGGGCGGAACCGCGGCATGGAAGCTGACCAGGGCCGGCCTCCGGGTCCTGGTGCTCGAGGCGGGAACGCCGGTCACGCGCCGTCGCGACCACGGCTCGTTCGCGAGCAACGCGGCCCGGCAGCTCTGGCGCCACCTGGTGTCGCACCGGCAGGACGTGCAGAAGAGTCACCCCACCTGGTGGGCCACCAACCCCGACTTCTTCGTGGACGACGTGGACAACCCGTACTCCACGCCGCCGGACAGGCCGTTCCGGTGGATCCGCTCGCGACGGGTGGGGGGCCGCTCGCTGGTCTGGGACGCGGTCACCCCGCGCTTCTCGGACTTCGACTTCAAGGCGGCGAGCCGGGACGGCTTCGGCCCCGACTGGCCGCTCACCCACGCCGAGCTGGCGCCGCACTACGCCGAGCTGGAGCGCCTCCTCGGCGTGCACGGCTCCCGCGAGGGGTTGCCCCAGCTCCCGGACGGAGAGTTCCTCGAGCCGAGGCCGATGACGCCGGCGGAGCGGCTGTTCAAGGAGCGGGTGGAGCGGGTGTTCCCCGAGAGGCGGGTGATCATCTCCCGCGGGGTCTTCGCCCGCCGGCCGCCGGAGAAGGGCGAGGCGCTGTCCCGCATCTCCAGCCCGGCCACCACGCTCCGGGCCGCGCGGCAGACCGGGCGGCTCACGCTCCGGAGCGGCGCGGTGGTGGCGCAGGTGCTGGTCAGCGCGGACGGGAGGCGCGCGACGGGTGTCGCGCTGGTGGACGCGGCGACCGGGCGGACCGAGGAGGTGCGCGCGCGGCAAGTCTTCCTCTGCGCGTCGACCCTGGAGAGCGTCCGCATCCTGATGAACTCGCGCAGCGCCGCGCACCCCGAGGGCATCGGCGCCTCCTCGGGCGTGCTCGGCCGCTACCTGATGGACCACAGCGCGGGCAACGTCTACTTCTACCTCCCGGACGTGCCCGACACCGGGGGCCCGTTCGAGCTGCTGGGCAGCGACAGCATCATGATTCCCCGCTACCAGAACCTCGGAGCCCACCGGGAGCCGTACCTCCGCGGCTTCGGCCTCTGGGGCGGCATCCAGCGGCTGCCGGTGCCGAACTTCCTCCGCAAGCACAAGGAGGTGGCCTTCGGTTTCCTCTGCGCGCGCTCGGAGACGCTGCCCCACCGCGACAACCGCATCGAGCTCGACCCCTCCCTGAAGGACCGCTGGGGCATCCCCGCGGCGCACATCGTCTGCGAATGGAAGGAGGAGGACCTGCGGCTGGCCCGGGCGGCACGCGCCGCGGCGCGGGAGATCGTCGAGGCGGGCGGCGGTGTCTGCGCCGAGGTGACCGAGCTGTTCCACACCCCCTTCGTCACCGGGCACATCCGGAAGATGCAGAAGGAATGGACGCTCTCGACGCCGGGCATGTTCGTCCACGAGGTGGGCGGTGCGCGGATGGGGACCGACCCCCGCGACTCGGTGGTGGACCCCTTCTGCCGCGCCTGGGACGTGCCGAACCTCCACGTCACCGACGGCGCCTGCTGGCCCACCTCCGGCTGGCAGAACCCGACCCTCACCGAGATGGCGGTCACCGCGCGCGCCTGCGATCACGCCGTCGGGCAGGTCCGCTAGGGCGCCTGGACCTGGACCCCGCCGGAGGCCACCGCCGAGCCGGAGGACCCCGGTTCCTCCCCGACCGTCGATGACCGGATGCGTGGACCTGGCACGAGGATCCACACCGCCCAGGCCATCAGCAGCGCGTTCCTCAGCAGGAACAGCATTCCCATGAGGGGATGCGGCCCCTGGCCCAGCAGCCCGAAGAAGAGGTGCTGGTTGAGCTGGGTCAGCAGCATGGCACCGCCGAGGAGGAGGACGGACGTGCGCCTCCGGCTCCCGGTGTCGAGCACCGACACCAGCGCCCCGGCCGGCAGGAGCCAGGCCAGGTACTGCGCGCTGAACACCTTGCCCAGCGTCATGCTCGCCGCCAGCGTCGCGCACGCCGCGCGCACCAGCACCTCACCCGCGAGCCGCTCGCCGTCCGGACCCCGCAGCGCGCTCCGGGTCTGCACCACGCTCCAGGCGACGATGGCCGCGGTGGCCAGCAGCGGGAGGGTACCGGACAGGGGCAGGAGGAAGCGGTCCGCCGGGCCCACCACGTTGTCCGACCCGTACGCTGCCACCCGCCACGCCGACGCCGGATCGAAGAAGCGGCCGATGGTGAGCAGCGCCGCTCCGGTGCTCTCCACCTCGAGCGGCCGCTGGCCGTGGTAGCGCACCAGGTCCAGCAGGTGCTCGCCCGCGACCAGGAGGAAGGGCACCCCCACCGCCGCCCCGACGAGCCCCGAGACCAGCGCGGTCACCGACAGCTCACGCCAGCGCCGGAGCGCGCCCCAGTGGACGAGGGCCAGGGGGAGGAGCAGCACCGGAACGATCTTGGTCACCAGCCCTACCCCGAGCGCGAGCCCGGCGAGCACCGGCTTGCGCCGCAGGCACCCGTCGAGGAACAGGCAGAGCGAGAGGGAAACGACGGCATCGAACCGCCGCACGGCGACCGTTCCCAGCGCCAGCGCGAGCAGCGTCGCCACCAGGACCAGCGAGGAATACCCCCGAGGCCGCAGCGCGCGGCCGATGCGGACGGTGGCCATCAGCGCCGCGGTCAAGAGCAGCGCCATCCCCAGCGAGAACACCAGGCGATAGCCATCGAGGTCGAGCCCGAGCAGGGCCGGCGGCAGCGCGAGGAGGAAGAAGCCCGGCGGATACTCGACGGAGAAGTCGCGGTAGGGGAGGAGCGGCCGGTCGGGACGGTGGGGCGGCGTCTGCGTCGGATCGTCGGGATCGGGTCCAGCCGCCTTGTCGGGCTGCGGGCCGGTCCACCCCTCGAGCGGGCGCACGTAGAACGGCTGGTACGGACGCCCCAGCGTGGCATTGGAGTAGGCCAGGTACCGGCTGAGGTCGCCGTCGTCGGTGCCGGCGCCTCGCAGTGCGGCGAGCGCGAAGGCCGGGGTGCGGGGGTAGTCGCCCCGGGCCAGCAGGCCATCGCTCCAGCGGGACCCGGCGTGGGAGGAGCAGCTGTTCCAGAGCCCACAGGTGAGGACGACCCAGGCGAGCCACGCCCGGAGCACGGCCGAGGTCCTCGGTGCCGGGGACGGCTCCGCGGGGACGAGGGCGCCGGGTGGGGGCGGCCGCTCCGGAGAGGGCAGGCTCATCGATCGGTCGTGGGACGCATCGTCGCTCCCGGCCTTCGGGCGTGCGAGAGCGCTGGAGTACCCGGAGGCGTGACGGGAGCGCAAGCCGCCAGCGTCGGAGCAGCGTTGACGCTGGCCGCCGGGCGAGGTCAGAGTGCGACGGTGCGCGAGTTCCCCGGGAGAATCGAAGGATGAGCCAGAGGCCCGAGCGGGCCGGGCGCAGCGCACCACCGCCTGTCTCTGCATCCGGGGCCAACCGTCCCTCCGGCACGGAGTCCTCTCCGTCCGAGCTCGCCGTCACCGACCCCGCGACGCGATCGGAGACACGCGATGCGGTGCCGCTCCGGAAGGCCGCTCCCCGGTACGGGCGGCGCGCAGCGCTGGTCATCGTCGTCGCCGGCGTCTTCTATGCGCTCCTCGCTCGCATCGCCTTGCAGGGCTACCCGTACTCCGGCGACGAGTACTCGACGGTGCTCCAGGCCGAGGGGTTCGCGCGCGGGGTGCTCAAGGCCAGGGCACCCGCCTTCGCCGACTGGGCTGCAGTCGATCACGTGATCATCGACGAGTTCGTCCGCAGCAAGTACCCGCCGGGCACCGCCGCGCTCCTGTCGCCGGGCGTTCGGGCCGGGGTGCCGTGGCTGGTGACACCGCTCGAGGCGATGCTGGCGCTGGTCGCCTTCTGGTTCGCCTCCCGGGTGCTGTTCGACGAGCGGCGTGCCTTCCTCGCCGTGGCATTCCTGGCGGCGATGCCCCTCTTCGCCTACCAGGCGGCCACCTTCCTCTCTCACGTCCCGACCCTGCTGTTCGGCGCGCTGGCGATGCTGGCGGTGGCCCGGTGGGGGCGGTCCGGGCGAGACGGATGGCTTCTGCTCTTCGGAGTGTCGGTCGGCTGTGTGTTCCTCATCCGGCCGGTGGATGCCGCGTTGCTCGGGCTGTCGCTGTTCGCCTTGCGGAGCCCGCGAGCGCTGGTATTCGCCGGCGCGAGCGCGATGCCATTCGTGGCGCTGGAGCTCTGGTACAACACGGTCCAGTACGGTTCACCCTTGACCGACGGATACGAGGCGGGGAAGCCGGGCTTCGTGGCCATCTACGGGGAGAGCGGCGCGACCGCCAACATCAGCCTGTGGCACGTGGTCTCGCCGCTGCAAGTCTTCCATCACCTGGCCGAGCTGGAGACGTTCTTCTTCCAGTGGACCGTTCCGGGGGCGGCGCTCCTGGCCTGCATCGGATGGGTGGTGCTCCGGCGGGAGCAGGCGCAGGGTGACGGCCGGACCGCGCCCCTGCAGCGCTTCTTCGGGGCGATGATGGTGCTGTTCATGGCGGGCCTGCTCCTGACCTTCAATGAGCCCGACGACAGCCCTCGGCCGCGGTACCTCTCGATGGTGCTCTTGCCGGTGGCGTTCCTGGCGGCCGCCGGCTGGAGCACGGCGGTGGCGTTCGTGCAGCGGCAGCTCGGACGGCGCACCAGCTGGGTGGTCGGGGTGGCGATGTGGATCGCCCCGCTGTTCCTGATGGCCTCGTACCTCGAGCGGCGGGTCCCCGAGGTGAAGGTCCACACCGGGCTGTCCGAGGAGCTGGCGCGGGAGGGCGTGCGTTCCGGGGTGGTGATCCTCCGCGCGGAGTGGCCCGCTCGCTACGCGCGCAACGGGATGTTCTTCGACCGCTCGCCACTGTTGCTGTCCGTGCCGGCGAGCATCTCCGCGGCCGAGGTGGCTGCGCGCTTCCCGGGTCAAGCGGTGTACGAGGCCTTCGAGCCGCACGGCGCGAATCCCTGGAAGCATCCCTGGGTCGTCCGGCGCGTGCGGTGAGCCTCTCGACTTTGGACACGGAACCGCCGATGCAGGCGGTGGTGCTGGCGGGCGGTCTGGCCACGCGGATGCATCCGCACACCGAGCGGATCCCCAAATCGCTGCTCGAGGTCGCCGGGCGTCCCTTCATCGACTGGCAGCTCGAGCTGCTCGCGCGTGCGGGGATCCGCGACGTGGTCCTGTGCATCGCCCACCTGGGAGGTCTCATCCGGGCCCACGTCGGCGACGGCTCCCCCCACGGTCTCTCGGTGCGTTACGCGGAGGAGGAGCCCGACTGGTTGCTCGGGACCGCAGGGGCGCTCCGAGCGGCGGTGGCGCTGCTCGCGCCACGGTTCCTGGTGACCTACGGGGACAGCTACCTGCGCTTCGACTACGGGGCGCCGCTCCGCCTCCTGGCGGACCACGCCGACTGCGACGGCGTGATGGCCATCTACCGGAACGCCGGCCAGATCGAGCCCTCGAACGTGGCGACCGACGGCACCTGGGTGCTTCGCTACGAGAAGGAGGCCTCGGGGGAAGCGCTCGATCACATCGATTACGGGGCCACGGCGCTCCGGCGCGAGGTGGTGGAGGCCCTGCCCCCCGGCGTTCCCCTCGGCCTCGACCGGGTGCAGGCGGAACTGGCGGCGCGGGGACGCTTGCGCGCCCTCGTGGTCCATGAGAGGTTTTTCGAGATCGGCTCCCCGGCCGGCCGGGCCGACCTCGACCGATACTTGCGAAGGACCAGATGATCGTCTCGCGCGCGCCGGTCCGCTTCTCGCTGGGAGGCGGCGGCAGCGACCTCCCCTCGTATTGCAGCCAGCACGGCGGTTTCGTGGTCTCGGCCGCGGTCGACAAGTTCGTGTTCGTCTGCGTGGCCCGGCGGTTCTACGACACCATCCGCCTGGCCTACTCGGAGACGGAGACGGTCGCGTCCGTCGACGAGATCCGGCACCGGATCTTCCGCGCCGCGCTGAAGGGGATGGGCTTCACCGGCGGCCTCGAGCTCCACAGCCTGGCGGACGTGCCGGCCAACACCGGCCTGGGCAGCTCCTCGAGCTTCACGGTGGCGCTCCTCAACGGCCTGCACGCTTTCCGGCGCGAGTCCGTCCCGGCCGAGCAGCTGGCGCGGGAGGCCTGCGAGCTGGAGATCGGCGTCCTCCAGGAGCCGATCGGCAAGCAGGACCAGTACATCGCCGCGTACGGCGGCATCAGCGCGATGACCTTCCATCCCGACGGCAGGGTGGACGTCGAGCGGCTGGACCTGCGCGACGAGGTCATCGACGAGCTGGAGAGCCGGCTGGTCATCTTCTACTCCGGGGTGGAACGCGCAGCGTCGTCGGTGCTGGTGCAGCAGGCCGGCTCCATCGTCGAGAACCGCGATGCCGCGATCGAGCGCATGCACCGGATCAAGGCGCTGGGGCACGAGACCCGGCGTATCCTCCTCGCCGGCGAGCTGGACGCCTACGGGGAGATGCTGCACGAGCACTGGACCCAGAAGCGCCGCTTGGCGGCAAGCATGAGCGACGGGACGATCGACGAGCACTACGAGGCCGCGCGGCGAGCCGGCGCCCTCGGAGGCAAGCTGATGGGGGCGGGCGGCGGGGGCTTCTTCATGTTCTACGTTCGCCCGGCGGAGCGCCGGCGGGTCCACGAGGTGCTCATCGCCCGGGGGCTCAGGCCGATGCGCTTCCGCTTCGACTTCGACGGCGCCCGGATCATGGCCAACTTCCACCGCTCCTGAGGGACTCCGTGAGCTTCACTGCCAGCTACCTCGCCGAGAGCACCGAGATCCTCGCCCGACTCGACCACGCCGCGATCGAGGCGATGGCGACCGGTCTGGCCCGGGTGCGCGCCGAGGGCGGGCGGCTCTTCGTGCTGGGGGTGGGCGG
>DASROG010000255.1:0-5629 GCA_035646995.1 Myxococcaceae bacterium | reverse complement strand
GCACGTCGATGTCGAAGCCGGTCGTCGGGACCGACAGGATCTGGTCCAGCAGCGGCTCGCCCTGGAGCGTGTAGTTCTTCGGCACGCCGCCGCCGAGGATCCAGATCGCGAGCTTCTTGCTCCCGTGGTGCCGGCAGAAGTGCTGCACGGCGGCCATGGAATAGACGTCGTCGTTGATGTCGATCGCGAAGTGGAACTCGTCGCCCAGGAGCCGCTTCAGCTTCACCACGTTGAGGAAGATGCTCCCGTCCTGCACCGCGCCCACCCAGACGGGCACCGCGTGCTTGTAGGCAGTGGAGAGCAGCGAGGGCTTCTTCACCCCCAACGAGCGCTCGATGGCGTGGACCGCCTTGCCGAGCAGGTAGTGGAACTCGGGGGTGGTCATGCTCCTCTGGAACTCGGGCCGGCGGATGATGGCGCTGAAGAGCCGGTCGGTGTCGAGGAGCGCCTCCTCCCAGAAGCCCAGGTCGTAGATGCGGATGATGCGAGCCAGTCGCATCTGGAGGTCGCCGGCGTTCGGGTTCACCTCGCGAATGGCGTGACCGATGATCCGGTGGGCGTCGTGGTACAGGTTCGCGCCGGTGGTGGTGAGCGCGCTGACGATGCCGCGCTCGATGAGCGGGATGAGGCAGCTCTGGTGCAGCCCCGCCGGGGTCATCGCTCCCGAGAGGGTGAGGAAGATGCTGCAGTCCTCGGCCACGCTCCGCTGCATCAGCTCGAACGCGGTGCGCTCCTGGCGCCCCACGTAGGCCCCGAAGGCGTGGGCCAGGAGGTCCGCCGGTTTCTCGCGGCCGGTGATGGGCCGGGGATCGACGCTGCGGGACTTGGCGTAGGCCGCGCGCAGGCCGCGGCGCTGGGAGGGCTTGGGCATGGCGGCGCCGACTATCACGAATGCCTTTGCTCCGGGTCGGCGGATGCGAAAGCATCGCCGTTTCCAGGGAGGCGGGGAGCTGCCGGGGTGTCGGGCGCGGAGATGAACCCGTCACGCGTCCGTCGGACGCCGCCGGCCGACGCGAGCACGGCTCCCGGGGTGGAGGGCGCATGCACGGACGTGGCTGGGCGGTGGTCGTGGCAGGGCTCCTCTGTCGGGCGGCGATCGGCGCCGCACCCGCCCCAGCCGAGCCGGTGACGGTCATCCGGGCGGGAACGCTGATCGACGGGGTCTCCGGGTCTCCGAAGTCGAATCAGGTCATCGTCATCCGGCGCAACCGCATCGAGAGCGTGGGCGCGGGAGCGGCGCCGGCCGGGGCACGGGTCATCGACTTGTCCAGCGTGACCGTGCTCCCGGGGATGATCGACGGGCACACCCACGTCTTCCTCCAGGGCGAGGATCCGGCGGAGGGCGGCTACGACGTCCAGCTGCTGAAGTACCCGCTGGCCTACCGCGCCGCGCGGGCCACGGTCGCCGCCCGCCGCGCGCTGGAGCAGGGCTTCACCACCATCCGGGACGTGGAGACCGAGGGCGCCGGCTACGGTGACGTGGGCATCAAGCGGGCCATCGACGAGGGCCACATCCCCGGGCCGCGGATGTTCGTCTCCACCCGGGCCATCTCCACCACCGGCGGGTACAACCTCGAGGGCTACGCGCCGGAGGTCACCGTGCCCAAGGGGGCACAGCTCGTCGACGGGCCGGTCGAGGCGCGCAGGGCCACCCGGGAGCAGCTGGAGAACGGGGCCGACTGGATCAAGGTCTACATGACCCACCGCTCCTGGGTGGACGCTGCGGGGAATCTCCAGTCACAGCCCACGCTCACCGTCGAGGAGCTGAAGGCCATCGTGGACGAGGCACACGGCTGGGGGAGGAAGGTGGCCTGCCATGCCTACACCAATCCCGGGATGAAGCGCGCGCTGGACGGTGGGTGCGACTCCATCGAGCACGGGCTCGAGCTGGACGACGCCGCCGTGGCGCAGATGGTGAAGCAGGGAACGTGGCTCTGCCCGACGATGGCCGCGTACTACGGCTACTGGGAGCCGGAGGGCACGCCCGTCGGGAAGCGGGACCGGAAGCGGGCCGAGGTGCACGGCCCCTCGCTGCGCCGCGCGGTGAAAGCCGGGGTGAAGATCGCCTTCGGGAGCGACGTGGGTGGGTTCTCCTGGAACGACCCCATCGCGAAGGAGTTCCCGTACATGGTGCAGTTCGGGATGACACCGATGCAGGCCATCCAGTCGGCGACCTCGCGCGCGGCGGAGATGCTGGGGATGAAGGGCCAGCTGGGAGTGGTCGCCCAGGGCGCCTACGCGGACATCGTCGCGGTGAGCGCCGACCCGCTCAAGGACGTGAAGGCGCTGGAGAAGGTGGTCTTCGTGATGAAGGACGGGAAGGTCTTCAGGGACGCGACGACCGCGCGCTGACCGACCGGGCTCGCCTCCGTCCGGCCGGGCGCGGGCGAGGCCGCGGCGAACGGGCGCCCTCCGGCGAGGGGAGAACCGGAAGCTCCTGGAGCGCGAGGGCACCGCAGGCGTCGAGGTCGACACACCGGCAGGCGCGGACCGTCTCCAGGGCCGCGCGCATCCTCCTCAGGAGACGCTCCACCCGGGCAATCTCCGCCAGCTTGATCTCCGCCAGCATCGTCCAGCGTCCCGAGGGTGGCCGGCCGTCGAGCGCGGGCGCGAACAGGCGTCGGGTCTCGTCCAGCGTGAAGCCGCAGGCACGAGCGAGGAGGAGCAGGCCCACCCGCTGGAGCGCCTCCTCGCCGTAGTCCCGGCGGCCGGAGACCCGGGTCACCGAGGGGACGAGACCGATCTGCTCCCAGTAGCGGAGAGCGCTGGCAGGGACTCCCGACCGTCGTGACATCTCTGCGATGCGCATGGTCTGTTCGCTTGACTTCGAGCTGACTCGAAGTTGCATGGATCGGGCCTCACTTTCAAGGAGGCCCCCGATGTTTCGACCGATCGGAGCGATCGCTGCCGCAGTGGTGCTGCTGCTGACACTGGTGTTGTCCCGGGCGCGGAGGAGCGAGCCGGAGGAGAGGTTCGCCTGTGCGCTGAACGCCCTGGACCGTGAACAGCGGCAGCGGCACGGAGAGCTCTCTGCACGTCTGGTCCGGTCCGTCCGGGGCAGGACCGAGCTCCGTGACGGCTATCTCTTCACCGTGGACGAGTCGGCGATGGACTGGGCGAGCCTCGCCGAGTGGGCCCGGCTCGAGCGGCTGTGCTGCCCGTTCTTCCGGGTAGCGGTCCGAGCTCGGCCTCGCGCGACGGCGGTGGAGCTCGAGCTCGGGGGAGCGCCCGGAGTGAAGCCGTTCATCGTCGGGGAGCTGCCGGTGGTCCTGGCCGGAGGGTGAGCGAGCCCGTGGGTCCGCGAGGAGGGCTCAACGCGGCGCGCGGAGCCGCCGCGGGCCGATGTGGTCCCGGATCTCCTGCGGCACGCGCTGCAGCAGCTCGCGGTGGTCGCGCAGGCCCACCGCCTCCCGCTGGACCAGGAGCATCCACACCCGCTCCGCGGTGAAGTCCCGCAGCTCGAGCCGCCGCTGCAGCTCGGCCTCCGGGGTGGGGAGCGGCGGAACCTCACCCGTCTCCAGAGCCTCCCAGGCCTCCAGCGCCTTGAGGAACAGATCGTTGATCCGCGCCAGGGCAGAGGCGCGCTCGGCCTGGAGGTCCCGCTCCAGGGCCTGCATCGGGTCCCGGATCATGGGGCGTCTCTAAGCTCCGGCCGCGGCCGCTGCAGGGGGAAGCAATTGCTCCGGCTTGAGCTCGGCCATCGCCAGCTGGTCGAGGGTGGAGGTCCGGTACACGTCGAGCATCCGCTCCTGACCGCGCTTCCACACCCCGTAGAGCGTGCAGCCCCGGGAGAGCCGGCAGCCGTCGTGCCCGTCCTGGCAGAGGTTCACCACGACCGGCCCCTCGACCGCCTCGATGACCTCCAGGAAGGTGATCGCCCGCGCCGCCCGGGCCAGCCGGTACCCACCCCGCGCACCACGGGTGCTCACCGCCAGCTGCCGGGTGACGAGCTGCTTGAGGATCTTCGCCAGAAAGTCCTGCGGCACGTTCATCCGCCGGGCGATCTCCCGGAAGGGCACGACCCGGCCCTCCGGCTGGGCAGCCAGGCACACCATCGCCCGGAGCCCGTACTCGATGCGCCGGGAGATCTGGAGGGGGTGCTGCATGGGGCGAATCTGCTTGAGAATTCGAGCAGTTGGGTCATTATAGGGCCCGGCGGTCCACATTTCAACGCGACGTCCCCCCGGGGCATGATCGACCTGCACTCGCACACCACGGCCAGCGACGGCGAGCACTCGCCGGAGGAGCTGCTGGCCCGGGCCCGCGCCGCCGGGGTCACGACGCTGGCAGTCACCGACCACGACACGGTGAAGGCGCTCGGACGGGCCCACGCGGCCGCCGAGGCCGTGCGGATCCGGCTCGTTCCCGGCATCGAGGTCTCCAGCGAGGCCGAGGGCCGGGAGGTCCACATCCTGGGCCACTTCGTGAACCCCATCGAGCCGGGGCTGGAAGGCTTCTCCGACCGTCTCGGGGCCGAGCGCGCCGAGCGGATGGGCCGGATGGTCGAGCGGATGAACCAGCTGGGGTTCCCGGTCACGCTGGAGGAGGTGGAGCGCATCGCAGCCGGCGCGCATCTCGGGCGGCCGCACCTGGCGCTGGCGCTCGTGGGGCGGGGGTACGTCACCTCCACCCGCGAGGCGTTCGACCGCTTCCTGGGCGACGGCAAGCCAGGGTACGTCGACCGCTTCCGGGTGAGCGCCGAGGACGCCATCACCATGCTCCACCGCGCCGGTGGCACGGCCACGCTCGCTCACCCGGGCTCGAGCAAGGTCTCGCCGTTCACCCTGGAGAAGCTGGCGAAGGCCGGTCTCGACGGGCTGGAGATCTTTCACCCCGACCACGTGCCCAGCCAGCGGGAGGCCTTCCTGCGCCAGGCGGACGCGCTCGGCCTGATCCCGACCGCCGGCAGCGACTACCACGGCCCTCGGGTGACCCCGGACCGCTCGCTGGGGATGGTGTCGCTGGACCCCTCACACTTCGCGCGGCTGGAGGCCCGGGCCGCGTCCCGTCGTTGACACCCTGCGTAGCCCGTCGTTGGATGCGCCCGCCTCGATGAACCCGGACACCGCGCTCGCCCCGTACGGACCCCTGCTCGTCGTTCTCCTCGTCGCCGGGGGGCTGGGCGCGGTGGTCAGCTTCATGTCGGCCCTCCTGGGCCCGCGCCGACCGTCGGCCATCAAGTCGACGGTGTTCGAGGCGGGGAGCGAGCCGTCGCCCGGCACTGCCCGCCAGCGGTTCGCGGTGAAGTTCTACGTCGTCGCCCTGCTCTTCATCGTCTTCGACGTGGAGACGGTGTTCCTCTACCCCTGGGCGGTGAACTTCAAGGCGCTGGGCTGGTTCGGCTACCTGGAGATGCTGGTCTTCGCGGTCACCCTGGTCATCGGGCTGGCCTACGTCTGGAAGAAGGGCGCGCTGGACTGGGAGAGTTAAGACAAGGCCATGGCCGACGCTGACATCACCCCCGTCATCACCACCCGTCGCGACGAGGCGATGGGCTTCCTCGAGCGGATGGTGAGCAAGGGACTGGGCTGGGCGCGCAAGTACTCGCTCTTCACCTACCCCTTCGCCACCGCGTGCTGCGGCATGGAGTACATGTCCGTGGCCGCGAGCCGGTACGACATCGCGCGGT
>DASROG010000254.1:0-7346 GCA_035646995.1 Myxococcaceae bacterium | reverse complement strand
GGTCGCCAATCGACCCGCTGGAGTTCGATCCCACCCGACCCGCGCCCGAGGACCTGGAGGCGGACCTCTCGAAGCCCCTGCCCTCTCCGGCGCGCCCGGCCGAGGACGGCCTCGAGGTCCTCGGCTTCCTCGACGAGGCGGCCAAGGAGATCAAGCCGCGCACCGGACGCGTGACGCGCTACCACGTGCGCCGGAGGAGCGGGAAGGTCTTCGGCCCGTTCGAGCCGGGCGTCATCGTGAAGATGCTCGAGGACGGGCAGCTCCTCGGAAGCGAGGAGGTCTCCACCGACGGCGACGCGTGGACCGGGATGGCCGCAGTCCCCACCTTCGGTCAGGCGATGCAGCGACTGGTGTCGTCGCCTTCGCCGACCGCGCAGGTCCTGCCGACGAAGTCCGCCGCGGCGACCTCGGCTGCTCCCCCGAAGCTCGACATGGACCAGCTCGCCCAGGCCTACGGCGGACGCATGGCCGTGGTCAGCGTGGTGGATGGCGATGCCCAGGCGCGGCGGCGGAAGCGCTGGCTGGTCCTGGGCGCCCTCGCGCTCGTCGGGGTGGCGCTGGTCGGCGCGGCCGGGAGCCTGCACTTCACGAAGTACGGCGCGTTCGGGTTCCGCTGGCTGTTCCCGGCCAGCGTCTCCTCGAGCTCGACCGAGGGCAAGAGCTACTCCGAGGCGAAGGCGGCCCTCGCCGAGGACACCTGGCCCGGCCTCCGCAAGGCGCGCACGCTGCTCGAGGGGCTCCTCGGCCGCGGAGAGTTTCCGGAGATCCGGGCGGTGTGGGCGCAGTCGGTGTTCTTCGAGCAGCGCCGCTGGGGGACCGCGGAACCCTCGCAGGTCGCCCAGGCCGGCGCCGCGCTCGAGGCGCTCTCCGTGCTCCCCAAGGGCAACCCCGAGCGTCTCCGGGCGGAGATCGGACAGGCGCTGGTGAACAAGCAGCCCGACGTGGCGCTCGGCCTGATCCGGGCCGCGAAGCTGGATGACGGCCCTCTGCTCGAGGCTGCCGCGCTCCTCCAGAAGGGGCAGGCCAGCGAGGCCGCCACCGTCCTCGACGGCGCGGTGAAGGCCGCTCCCTCCGGGGCCGCCTGGCACGCGCTCGGCGTCGTGCACCTCCAGCTGAAGAAGCCGGACAAGGCCCAGGCCGACTTCGAGGCTGCGCTCAAGGCCTCCCCGCAGCACCTCTCGTCGGCGGTGGAGCTCGCCCAGCTCGCATTCGGCCGGAAGGAGGCGGCGGCGGTCCTCCAGACGCTCGAGCCGGCGCTGGCGGAGCCCAAGGCCCTCGCCCCGCCGGAGCGATCCCACGCGCTGGCCCTGAAGGGGGCGGCGCTCCTCCTCCAGGGCAAGCCCGCCGACGCGGTGACTCCTCTCGAGGAGGCAGCGCGCCTCGACCCGAGCGGCGCCTTCGCCAAGGGCACCCTGGCCGGTGCGTACTCGGCGCTGAAGCAGGACGAGAAGGCGCTGCCCCTCTGGAAGGCGGCGGTGACCGCCGAGCCGGGCAATCCGCGGTGGGCCGAGGGGCAGGTGCAGTCGCTCGCCGCGCTGAAGAAGTCCGACGAGGCGCTGACCGCGGCGACCAAGGCCCGGAGCGCCTTCCCCAAGGAGGAGCACACCGCGCTGGTGGTCGCCCGGGCCCAGGAGATGCTCGACCGGGTGAGCGACGCCGAGGCCAGCTACAAGGCCGCCACCCAGCTGGACCCGACGGACCTCGACGCGGCACTCGGGCTCGCCCGCCTCTATCTCCGGCTGCGCCGGCCTGCGGAGGCACGCGAGGCGCTGGCCGGGGTCACGGAGAAGCAGCCGCAGAACCCGCGCCTCCGGCTGGGCCTCGGAGACCTGGCCCTAGCCACGGGGGAGCTCGGGACGGCGCAGTCCGAGTTCGAGCGGGCCACGACTCTGGCCCCGGACATGCCCGAGGCCTGGGCGAGCCGGGCGCGGCTCGCGCTCGAGCGCCGGGCCTGGAACGAGGCGCGGGGGTACGCGGAGAAGGCGCTGTCCCTCGACCCCGAGGTCATCGACGGCCGGCTGGTGCACGGGCTGGCGCTGTGGAAGCTGGGGCAGCTGGAGCCCGCGGCCAAGGAGCTGGAGGCGGCGCGCAGCGCCGGTCCCAACAGCCGACTCGAGGTGGCCCTGGGCGCGGTGCACTTCGAGCAGGGCGACCTCGACGGAGCCGCCACTCTCCTCCGGGGCGTCCTGAAGACCGAGCCGGGCAACCCCGAGGCCAACTTCTGGATGGCGCGGGTGAACGCCAGCCGGAACGAGTACAGCCAGGCGCTTGAGTCCATCCGCGCCGCCATCGATCGCGCGCCCACCCGCGCGGCGTACCATCACGAGCTGGGCCGCATCCTCCAGGGCGCCGGGAAGAGGCCGGACGCGGTCGAGGCCTGGAAGCAGGCGGTGAAGCTCGATCCCGGCTACGCCGACGCCTGGGAGTCCATGGGTCAGGCCTATCTCGACGTCGGCCGATACAAGGACGCGAGCGCCGCCTTCGAGGCTGCGCTCAAGGCCGATCCGGCCCGGGCCCGCTTGCACGTGCTGATCGGCGACGCGCAGTCGCAGGCCGGGAAGTGGAAGGAGGCGGTCAACAGCTACACCGCCGCGCTGAAGGCTGACCCGAACCTCCCTGGCCTGTACTACCGGCTCGGCCGGGCGAACAGCGAGATGGGGCAGTACGAGAAGGCGATCGGCCTCTACCAGCGCGCCCTCTCCAGCGCGCCGGACGATGCGCAGGCCTGGTACCACCTCGGATTCGCCCTCAAGGAGCGGGGCAAGAAGCGCGAGGCGGTCGCCGCGTTCCAGAACTACCTGGCCAAGGCCCCCGAGGCGAAGGACAAGAAGGACATCGAGGACGAGATCTACTACCTGTCCAAGTAGCGCCCGCAGGGACATGCTAGAGGCCTCCAGTCATGCTGGACCTCAAGTGGGTGGCGCAGAACTTCGACTGGGTGGTGGAGCGCCTCTCCGCCCGCGGAGGCAACCTCGATCTCGGAGACTTTCGTGCGCTGATGGCGGAGCGCAGCGCGCTGTACGTCTCGCTCGAGTCGCTCCAGGCGAAGCGCAACGCGGCCAACGAGGAGATGAAGCGCGCGGCGAGGCAGGACCCCGCCGCGCTGGAGCGTCTCCGGGGCGACCTCCGCACCCTGAGCCAGGAGATCAAGGAGCAGGAGAAGCAGCTGGCCGCGGTCGAGGAGCGGGTCCAGGCCCTCAACCTCGACCTGCCCAACGTGCCGGACCGCTCGGTGCCGGTGGGAACGTCCGAGAAGGACAACGTCGTCGTCCGGACCTGGGGCGAGGCCCCGCGGTTTCCCTTCACCCCGCGGCAGCACTTCGAGATCGGCGAGACGCTCGGGCTGCTGGACTTCGAGCGCGCGGCGAAGGTGTCCGGCAGCCGCTTCGTCTTCTACCGGGGAGACCTGGCCCGGCTCGAGCGGGCGCTGGTGTCCTTCATGATCGACGTCCACACCTCGCGCGGGTACGGCGAGGTGCTTCCGCCGTACCTCGTCACGCGCGCGGCGATGACGGTCACCGGGCAGCTCCCCAAGTTCGAGGACGATGCGTTCAAGACCGCGGGGCCGGAGGAGCGGTTCCTCATCCCCACCGCCGAGGTGCCGGTCACCAACTACCACTCCGACGAGATCCTCGACGGTGAGCGGCTCCCGCTCCGCTACACCGCCTTCAGCCCCTGCTTTCGCGCCGAGGCCGGGGCCGCCGGCCGTGACACCCGCGGGCTCATCCGCATGCACCAGTTCCACAAGGTGGAGCTGGTGAAGTTCACGAAGCCCGAGCAGTCCATGGAGGAGCTGGAGCGGATGGTGGAGGACGCCACCGAGGTGCTGCGCCGGCTCGGGCTGCACCACCGGGTGGTGCTCCTCTGCACCGCAGACCTCGGGTTCGCCTCGATGAAGACCTACGACGTGGAGGCCTGGCTTCCGGGCGCGGGCACGTTCCGGGAGATCTCTTCCTGCAGCAACTGCAGCGACTTCCAGGCACGGCGGGGGAAGATCCGCTTCCGCCCGGCGCCCGGCGAGAAGCCGCAGCTCTGCCACACCCTCAACGGTTCCGGCCTGGCCGTGGGGCGCACGCTCGTCGCCCTGCTGGAGAACGGCCAGCGCGAGGACGGGACGGTGCGGCTCCCGGAGGTCCTCGGCCCGTACATGGGCGGCCGGACCGAGTTACGGTCAGCCTGAGCCCGCTCCGCCGGTTGCATCGGGGGGCGAATCGAGTATGAAGGCGGCCCTTTTCGGCCGTCTTGCCAGGGAGGAATGGCCGAGCGGCTGAAGGCAGCGGTCTTGAAAACCGCCAAGGGTTCACGCCCTTCGTAGGTTCGAATCCTACTTCCTCCGTCGCGTTCTTTGAGTGGTCGCAGGTTTGGAGAGATGGCCGAGAGGCTGAAGGCACAGGTTTGCTAAACCTGCATATCCGAAAGGGTATCGAGGGTTCGAATCCCTCTCTCTCCGTTTCGGTTCGCTCCGGCGACGCCCGCGGCGTTCATCGCGCGGGCGCGACACCTCGAGCTTCGCGCACGCGAAGGGCCTCTCGAGCGTCTCAAAACTCCCGCTGGATTCCGGACGGCGCTCGCTGTTCGCGGTCCCAAAGCACGAGGAACCTCCTTGGCTTGCACTGTGGCGGCTTCGGGGGTAGGACGCGTCGCTCGCTGAATCGGTCTTTGAAATAGGTCAGTGCTGGCGACGAGATTCGCTTGCGAATCCCGACACTTAGTACGCGCCCTTAGCTCAGTTGGATAGAGCGTCGGACTACGAATCCGAAGGCCAGAGGTTCAAATCCTCTAGGGCGCGCCATTCTCTGTCTCGCTCGATGGAAGACGCCGACGAACGATTCATGCGCGAGGCGCTCGCGCTCGCCGACGAGGCCGCAGCCCTGGGAGAGATCCCCGTGGGCGCGGTCGCGGTGCTGGACGGGGTCGTCGTCGGGCGGGGGTCGAATCACCGGGAGACGGACCGTGATCCCTTCGCGCACGCCGAGATGCGGGCGCTGTCCGAGGCGGCGCGCAGACTCGACCGCTGGCGGCTGAGCGGCGTCTCGCTGGTGGTGACTCTCGAGCCGTGCTCGCTGTGCGTCGGCGCCGCGCTCCAGGCCCGGATCGACCGGGTGGTGTACGGGGCACCGAGCCCGAAGGCCGGAGCGCTCGGAGGGCTGTTCGATCTGAACGCCCTGCCCCACAATCACCGGCTCCTCGTCCGCTCCGGGGTCCTCGAGGCGGAGTGCGCCGAGCGACTGACCCGCTTCTTCCAGGGCCTCCGCGCCCCGGAAGGTTGAAAACTGAATCGCTGGAGAGCTGGCCGAGTGGTCGAAGGCACCTGACTCGAAATCAGGCGTACCGGCAACGGTACCGTAGGTTCGAATCCTACGCTCTCCGCTCGCTGGAGAGGTGGCCGAGCGGTTGAAGGCACACGCCTGGAACGCGTGCATATCTGAAAGGGTATCGTGGGTTCGAATCCCACCCTCTCCGCTGCTAAGGAGTTCTGGACAACAGCTTGTGGTCGGGACAACGCGGGGACGTGAACCCCGCCAGGTCCGGAAGGAAGCAACGGTAGCGAACCTTCGCGTGTGTCCCGGCCGTTCCATTCAACCGTCACCATCGTGAGGAACTGACATGGGCGACACCAGCGTCACCAAAGTCGACGGCGAGCGCAGCCCCGTCGGGCGAATGGGGCAGAGGTACCTGGCTGCCGGCGTCCGGCTCTCGATGCGGCTGTGGCTGGACGAGGAGCCGGGGGAGGCGAAGCCCTCGGTCCGGCGCGAGTACGAGACCATCGGGTACGTCCTAAAGGGCCGGGCCGAGCTCACCCTCGAAGGGCAGACGGTGCGTCTCGAGCCGGGTGACAGCTACGTCGTCCCCCACGGCGCGGAGCACAGCTACCGGATCCTCGAGACGTTCTCCGCGGTGGAGGCGACCAGCCCGCCCGCGGAGGTCCACGGGCGCGACGAGGAAGGGTTGCACTGAACGAGCATCGTTCGTTCAGGAGCCTCGCGGCGCCCTCGCCGCTCCGAGCATCCAGAGCTTCGAACCCACCGCGATGAACCAGCCGCCGAACGCGATCTGGGAGACCACCAGGAGCGGAGCTCCGATCGCCCAGGGGTAGGAGGCGGCGATGTCGAGCACCGCGGTGACGATACCCAGCAGGGCGAGGGGACGGCCGTAGGTCGATCTCATGACGAGGCTCAGCACCAGCGTGGCGACTGCCAGCATGAGATAGACGGCGTGCATTCCCCCCGCGTAGAGGGCGACCGTGAGCTCCGCCACCGCAGGGTCTCTCACCCGGAGGCCATACACGTCGTAGACCAGACGCCCGTGGACGACAGCCGTGGCGAACAGCACCGGGAGCGTCACCGCGAGCAGGCTGGTCCCCACCGCGGCCTTCGGTCCTTCCCGGCTCGCGAGGCTCGCGTGGAGGGCGACCACGCCAGGGACCAAAAGCATGCCCGCGGTGAAGAGGACCTCGCTCACCCAGGCCAGGGCGAGCCTGCCCGACGCCATCCAGACGAGGATCGCGGTCCCGTTCGATGGCGGGGGGCCGGCCGCGAGATCCAGCGCCATCTTCACCACGAAGAGAGTCCCGCTCAGAACGAGCGCAACACCCCCGGCCTTGAAGAGCCCCTTCCGTTCATCAGCCATGGCAGCCCTCCCGTTTCGCCTCCCGGTGAAGATGCCTCTCACGCTACGATTTCCATGCCGCGATCGCGCGCCGCCGCGTCGTCGTCGCTGCATCGACACGGGGTCATTCATGCGTCGGCTCATCCGCTTCATCGGCACGACCATCATGGCCCTGGTCGAGATGGAAGACGGTCTGGTGGTGGGAGTGGTGGTCGAGCGCCACGCGGTGGGCTGGGTGACGGTCTTCGTGCCCGGGACGCCGGCTCCCGCCTCGGGTGCCGTCTACCTGTTCCCGGAAGCGAAGATGCACGCCGTCGATGTTCCGTTCGGGGTCGGAATCAAGGCGGCTTCCCGGTACGGCCGCGGGGCGAGCGCGCTGCTCGCAGGCTTGCGGGACCGGTCCGTGCTGGGCGCACCCTGAGGGGAGCCGCTCACCCGTCCGACGAACGTCCGGCAGTCACCGGTCGAGGATCGTCTCCCGCCCCTCCGTTCCGATGACGCGGAACCCGGCCGCCTGGAGCTCCGGCAGCGCTCGCCCCTCGAACGTCACCACCCGGTTGAAGCGCCGGTCGCGCATCGCCGCCTGGAACGCCGGATCGTGCGGCCAGTCGCAGGTCAGCCACGGGATGCGCTTCCCGACGTAGAAGAAGCCGCCCGAGCCCCAGAGCCCCTCGTTCACGATGAGCAGACCGGTCACCTCGGCCGGCCGCGTCGCCTTCACGATGGCCCGGAACTGA
>DASROG010000253.1:0-2183 GCA_035646995.1 Myxococcaceae bacterium | reverse complement strand
CTCCCCACCCGCTCGGAGAGGGCGAGCACCACCGCCACCCGGGCGCGCGGGGCCAGCTCGGCGGCGCGGGGCAGGAGCGGGGCGAGCAAGGAGCGGAGCACCGGCAGGAGCCTGTCAACGCCCTGCGACCGCGGCGGCAGGGTGCGGATGTGGAGCATGGTGGCGCGCTCGCCGTCCGTGAGCCGGAAGGGCGTCTCGGCGTGGGCCGCCAGCTCGGCCCGGCGGAAGGCCCAGATCTGATGGGGCGTGGCGCCGAGCCCGTTCCAGGCGCTGGTGGCGAACACGTGCGCGGCGCGGCCGGTGGCGTCGGCCCAGCCGTTCACCTCCACCGGCCTCCGGGCGGCGGGCGGGGCGGGCATCAGAGGACCCTCTTCTCGTGGACCTGGACGGCCTCCAGCCGCCGCGATCGGCGCGGCACGGGGATGGCCGTCCGCCACGTCATCTCGAAGGCGCGCTGGGCGGGGTAGAGCACGAGCGTGTCCATCGCGGCCCGGTGCTCGCGGAGCTCGCCGTCGAGCCGCGCCCCGACGAAGAAGGCGAGGCGGGGCAGCTCGAAGGCGAGCGGGCCCTCGGCGCTGGCGTTCACGACCGCCACCGGCTCGCCGCCGCGGAGGTATCCCTGGGCGATCTGGTCGGGGGGAGCCACCTGCTCGAAGCGAGGGTCGTAGTCCTTCGGCGGGAGCGGCATGCGCGTCTTCTTCCAGGCTTCGTCGTAGGTGCCGGCGTAGCGGCGCCGCGGCATGAAGTGGCGGCCGATGGGCCCCACTCCGGCGGGCGCCGGGGAGCGCCCGTCCAGCGGATGGGCCGGATCCTCGATGGCCGGGCCGAGCTGGTGGAGGAGCTTCGCCGGATCGCGCGCCACCCCGCGCCCGGCAGGGTTGCGCGGCTCCTCCAGCGGCTTCTCGGGATCGCTGTCGTCTCGGCCGCCCCAGGCATTCTCCCAGCGGAGTTCCACCGATTCGAAGGGCTCCGGGGCAGAGAGCGCGAGCCCCAGCACGCCCCTGGTCCAGACGCGCGGGCCGTACACGCGGACCACCTTCTGGATGGCGCCGACCCGCAAGGCGACGTCGAGCTGCTTCACCCGAGCGCCGCCCGGCGCGATGGCCGAGCCGGTGACGAGCACGTCGGTGGCGGGCTTCAGCAGGCACAGGTCCGAGGCGAGCTTCACGCTGCTCCGCTCGGGCGCGTCCTCGTCCCAGGGCACGTCGGCGACGTTCACCTTCGCGCCGGCCGTGCGCGCCACCTTGCCGGCGGGCGACACCCGGAAGCGCTGCTTCACCACCACCACCACCGCCTCTCCGCCTCCCGGCGCCAGCAGGGGGAACAGCTCGACGGTGGCATCCGTGTTGCTGGAGAGCGGGGGTGGCAGCATGGTCACCTCCCGAGCTTCACGGGCCAGGTCCCGGGGGAGACCCGGGCCCGGCGGGCGAGCTCCGCCGCGGCGGCCAGCTCACGCCTCTGCCTGGCGACGAAGGCGTCGAGGTCGAGGGGAGGGGTGGCGCCGGTGCGCGCGCACAGCTCCAGGAAGGCCAGGCGCCGCGGTCCCCGGGTGGAAGGGGCGAGCTCGATCTCGCCGAGATCGTCCTCGGGCGACCAGGGGTGGCCGAAGCGCCAGCGGGTGGTGCGGCGCGCCGCCTTGCCGTGCTCCCTCCACCAGGCGCGCCAGGGCTCGGGATCGGGACACAGCGGCACCGGGAGAGGAACTGGCCCCTGGCTCCGGGTGAAGGGTCCCTTCCCGGGCTCGTACTCCGAGGCCGGATCGGCCCCGAGGAGCGTCGCGCCGGTGATGCGCTGGAGCGCCTCGAGGGCCGCCGCGGCGGACGCCCGGCCGAGCTGCCCCAGGAGCTCGTCCACCGCGTCGGCGTGGCCCAGCCAGCCCAGGGCCTCCATGGCCGGCGCCGAACCCGCGGCGCAGGCGGCCCTGAGGACGGGGAGGTCCTCGGGGGTGCCCGCCACGCCCAGGACGAGCGCCGCGCCGGCGAAGTCTTGCCGTTTCTCCGCAGCCAGCTCGCGCGCGCGCCGGAGCGCCGTCTCGCTGCGCCTCACCAGCGCCGACTCCAGAGCCGCCCGGGCCACCGCCTCGTCCGCGCTCCGGGCCAGGCGCAGGAGAAGAGCGCCGTCCACCGGGCCAGCGCTCGTCGCCAGCGCGGCCGCCCCCGCCGCCGCCACCCGACCGTCGGGGT
>DASROG010000252.1:0-2915 GCA_035646995.1 Myxococcaceae bacterium | reverse complement strand
GATCGGAGGCGGGACCGGAACCCGTGGCCCCGGGGCAGATGGCGGGCAGCCGCCGGCAGAACCAGGGACCGACGGCGGCCTGCCCCCGGACGCGGGCACGATCGACGGCGGGACGGAAGATGCCGGGACCGACGCTGGCACCGGGTTCTAGTTCAGCTTCCCATCCTCAGGGCGGATAAGCGGACGCCGGAGTCCGGAGTCGCGCCCGTACGTTCCCCAGCGCGTCCCGGTACAGCCGATCGTCCGGCTTCTTCGAGACCGCGTCGCCGTAGAGCGCCTCTGCCTCCTCCCAGCGGCCAAGCGCCTCGAGCACCAGCCCGAGGTCGTACGCCGCCGCGGCGAGCTCCGGGTGGCGCGCGTGCACCGACTCGAATGACGCGCGCGCCTCCTCCAGGTCCCCGCGTGCCGCCGCGTTGGCGCCTGGCTGGAGCAGCGGGCTGTCGACGTCCAGCTCCACCTCCTCCACGCGGGGCCGCGGCGCGAGCGCGCGGAGCAGATCGTCCACCGCGCGAAGGTTCGCCTCCACCAGCAGCTGCGAGTCGCCGGCGCGCGACACGTCGGAGGCGCTCTCGCTTCCCTCGACCAGTCCGCCCGTCTCGTAGGGCTCGCTCCACGGCCCCTCCGGCGTCCGGGCCACGCGAGTCAGCAGTCGCACCCGGGCCTGGGGCTCCATTCCGCCGTCGCTCGTTCGCGGCGCGGCGAAGCTCCACTCGGCCACGTCGAGCGAGACGTAGGCCCGCCGCCCGCTCGCATCCACCGGCTCGCCGGGCTTCCAGGCCTCGACCTGGAAGAAGCCCTGTCGCGCGGCGCGGCCCGTCAGGGTGTGCACGACGGCGGTCGGCGAATCGTCCGGGCCGTCCACCTGCACCAGGGAGAGCACGCGCGCCCGGGGACCGAGGTCCACCACCGCGGGGGCGGGGCGAGCCACGCGCATCGTCGGGGCGCACGCTCCGAGCAGGAGCAGCCCCAGGAGCGCGCTACGGCATCCTCCCCACCGCATCCATCCCAAAGGTCAGCTCCGCCTGCCACGGTCCTGCCGGGAACCCATCCAGCACCAGCACCCGGTCGAGAGCCCGCAGCGTCTCCAGCCCCAGCCTCCCGAACTCCACGCCAAGCGCCGGCGGCGTCTTCGGCCGGGACGTCCCGCCCGTCAACCACACCACCGCGCCGTGGAGCATGAGGCGTCCGGTATCGAGCTGCAGCTCGAGCAGGATTGGGACGCCGAGGCGCGCGTCCCTCGGCAGCTCGCCGGACTCGAGCTCCACGCCGGCGCCGCCGCGCGAGAGGTCCCGCACGCTCCACGCCTGGGTCGTGCCCTGCGCCTTGAGGTGCACTGGGACGCGCGGGTAGCGGCGCGACTTCTCGTGGCGGTGCGCCTCGAAGAGCTTGAGCAGGGCCGCGTCGAGCCCCTTCCGGCTCCGGCCGGGCACGTACTTGATGTTGAGGAAGTACTCGCCGGAGGCCGAGCGGCGGACGTCGACCACTTCGCCGAGCACCTCCACCGGGTGAGTGACCGCCTCGGCGGTGAGCTCGAAGAGGAACCTCGTGCCACGCTCCAGCGGCCGCTGGCTCGGCAGCGACACGCCGCCCTTGCCGACGCTCTTGGTGAAGGCCTGAAGGAGCGACTCCGGGCTCCGGTAGGAGATGCGCAGCCGGACCGGCTGGACGGAATGCGGGGCGGCCGGAACGTTCATCGGCGGACGCCAAAGTTCCCGGAAAGTCGAGGGGCCCACAAGCCCTGCACGGGTAGGCCACCCCTTCTTTCTGGATCAGGCGTGGAAAGAAGTGGTATGGAGTGGATCAGCAGGGATCTCCAGCGGCGGGCAACCGTGTGTTCCGGGGCGTCTACGAGCACCAGATTGACGGGAAGGGGCGAACCAGTCTTCCGGCCAAGCTCCGGGAGACCCTGGTGGGCGCCTACGACGAGCGGCTCATCGTCACCACCGCCCTCGACCCCTGCCTGCACGCCTATCCGGCCAGGGAGTGGGAGCTGCTCGAGGCGTCCCTCGCCACGCGGAACCCGATGGAGCCAGGGGTGAAGACCTTGATGCGGCTCTACGTGGCGCCGGCGCAGGAGTGCCTGGTCGACAAGCTGGGGCGGATCCTGATCCCGCCCACGCTGCGGGCGCACGCCGGGCTGGAGAAGGACGTGGTCTGGGCGGGAATGGTGAAGGTCATCGAGGTGTGGAGCCGGGACGGCTGGCGCAGGGCGCAGGAAGACGCCCGCGGTGCCGCCGACTCGGCCGACGTCATGCGCGTGCTCACCGAGCTGCGCCACGGAAGGGAGCAATCGTGACCAAGGCGGCGAAGAAGGTCCTGCAGCTCGAGGCCGAGCCCTCTCTCAGGCTGAAGCACACCACCCTCTCCTGCATGGGCGAGCTGGATCGGGACGCGCTGCGCGCGATCCGCGACCGGATGCTGCGGCTGCTGGATCAGGGGTGTATCTGGCTGGTGCTCGACCTCACCGACGTCAGCCACATCGACTACCGGGGCGTGCCCTGGCTGGTCTCACAGGCGGAGGAGTACCGGCGCCGGGGCGGGGACGTGAAGCTCGCCGGCGTGTCGCGGTACCTCCTGGCCATCCTCCGCGCCGCCGGTGCGCACGACGCCTTCGAGATCTACTCCGACGCGTGCGATGCGCGAGAGGCGCTGAGCCAGGGCCACACCGCCTGGCTGCACTGAAGCGGCCGTTCCTTGTCGTTCGTCCACGCAACCGTCCTCCGCGACGAGGTGGTGCAGCTCTTGAAGCCGGTCCCCGGAAAGCGCCTGGTGGATGCGACGCTCGGAGGAGGCGGGCACGCCGAGGCCCTGCTCGCAGCCGGAGCCGAGGTCATCGGTGTGGATCGAGATCCGTCCGCCCTCGCCGCCGCTCGTGCCCGGCTCGCAGGCTCCGAGCGGTTCCGGGCGCTGGAGGG
>DASROG010000251.1:0-9459 GCA_035646995.1 Myxococcaceae bacterium | reverse complement strand
GCGGAATGCCCGGCGGCGCAGCCGTCCCGACAGCCCGCGCGGAGGCTGGGCGTTGCTCACCACCCACACCGGCTTCCTCCGGCCGGGAATCTGGAGCACCTCCACCCGCGGCCGCTGCACCACCACCCGCTCGGGCGCGGTGGGGAAGGGCTCGGGCAGATGCTCCATCGGGACGCCAGGACGGGCGGTGGGGTCCACGTCATCGACCCGCCCCGGCCCCCCCGGTGGAAGATGGGTGTGCAGCCCGTCGGCTCGGCGATCGGTGCTCATCAGGCCTCCCCGTGGGGCAGGAGCACGCACTTGATGCAGCCCCGCGCCCGCTTCTCGAACAGGTCGTACGCCTCCGGCGCGCGCTCGAGCGGGAAGCGATGGGTGATGATCCGCCTCGCGTCGATGCGCCCCTCGCGGATGTGCTTGAGCAGATGGGGCAGGTAGCGCTTCACGTTGCACTGGTTCATCCGCAGGGTGAGCCCCTTGTTCATCGCCGTGCCGATCGGCACCAGGTTCCACGGCGGCCCGTACACGCCGACGATGGACACGTTGCCGCCCTTGCGGGCGGTCTGGATGCACCAGGCGAGCGCCGTTGCCACGCCGGCCTCGAGCGTGTTCCCCTCGGCCTCCATCCCCACGGCGTCGATGCACACGTCCGCGCCCCGGCCACCGGTCATCTCCCGCAGGGTCATGACCGGGTCGTCGACCTCCTCGAAGTTCAGGATCTCCACTCCGTTGTACTGACGAGCGAAGTGAAGGCGCTCCGGGACCCTGTCCACGGCGATGACCCGTCCGGCCCCCATCAGCCACGCCGAGAGCTGGGCGAAGAGCCCCACGGGTCCCGAGCCGAAGACGATGACCGTCTCTCCCTTCTGGATCTCGCCCATCTCCGCCGCCTGGTACCCGGTGGGGAGGATGTCGCTGAGGAAGAGGACCTCCTCGTCCTCCATGTCCTCGGGGATGCGGGTGGGCCCCACGTCGGCGAACGGCACCCGGACGTACTCGGCCTGCCCCCCCTCGAAGCCGCCGGTGGTGTGCGAGTACCCGTACACCCCCGAGGCGATGTCGCTCGACGAGGGATTGGTGTTCTCGCAGTTCGCGAACAGCCCTCGCTCGCAGAAGAAGCACCGGCCGCAGGAGATGTTGAAGGGGACCACGACCCGGTGGCCGCGCCTCAGCGTCTTCACGTCGCGGCCCACCTCCTCGACCACCCCGGTGAACTCGTGTCCGAAGGTGCAGCCCACCCGCGTGTCGGGGACGAGGCCGTGGAGCAGATGGAGGTCCGATCCGCAGATCGCGGCGCGGGTCACCCGGAGGACGACGTCCTGCGGATGCTCGATCCTCGGGTCGGGCTTCTTGACCACCCGGACGTCGCCGGGGCCGAAGTAGGCGAGAGCGCGCATGGGGAAAAGGCTAGGGAGGCCCCCGGGTCCCGGCTACCCTCGGCTCTCCCCGCCGTCCGGAGGCTGACCATGAGCAGCCGTGCGCCGCTGACCAACCTGACCATCCTCCCGCTCGACCGGGTGACGACCACCTTCGAGCTCCCTGGACACCGGGTGGTGCGGAACCTGGGGGTGGTGCGGGGGATCGTGGTTCGCTCGCGGAACATCGTCGGGACCTTCGTCGCCGGGCTGCAGACCCTCTTCGGCGGCAACATCACCCTCTGGACGGAGATGTGCGAGCAGGCTCGGCGCGAGGCGTTCGAGCTGATGGCCCTCCACGCCCGGCAGATCGGCGCCAACGCGGTCATCGGCGCGCGGTACGACGCGACGGAGATCTCCGCGGGAGTCACCGAGGTGATCTGCTACGGCAGCGCGGTGGTGGTCGAGCCCGCCTGAGGCCTCAGCGGAGCCGCTCCCAGTTCCAGAGTGCGGCGGCGCCCACGATCACCGCCGGAACGAGTGAGCACAGCCCGGCCGGGCTCACCGCCGCCGTGAACACCCCGGCGTAGATCAGCGCGAGTACGAGGTAGCCGTAGAGGCCGGCCCTCCGCCCGCGCCAGAGAAGGACCAGGCAGGCGATCTGCAGCACCGCCACGCCGGCGCCGAGGCCCCGGATCCAGGGCGTCCCCGCCGACAGCTCGCGCATCTGGCGCGAGAAGGCGAAGGAGAACGATTGGAGATCTACCAGACCGGCGAGGGCGCAGGCCACGGTGAGGAGGATCGAGACCGGACGCCGGGGGCCTGGTGCTGCCCCCGGGGAGGGTTCCGTCACTTCGGCCCACCGGGCTTCGACTCGGTCAGGCTCCGGTGCACGAAGCTGACGAAGACGTCGGGGCCCATGAAGCCCTTCCCCCAGGTCGCGTCCCACTGCGCGGAGGGCTTGGCGGCGATGATCTGGTCCAGCGTCTTGCCCTGGGCGACGAGGGCCTTCACCCGGTCGCGGATCGAGGCCAGCACGTTCCGGTAGCTCTGGAGGTCGGCCTTCGTGCCGAGCGGTCCGTGTCCGGGGATGAACTTCGTCTTGTCGTCGGCGGTGGCGAGGACCGCATCGGCCGCGGCGATGATCCCGTCGATGGAACCGCCGCTGTCCACGTCCACGAAGGGGTAGTTGCCGTTGAAGAAGGTGTCCCCCATGTGGACCACGTTGGCCTTCTTGAACCGGATGATGGAGTCGCCGTCGGTGTGGGCGCGCGCGACGTGGGTCACCTCCAGCTCGTCCCCGTTCAGGTAGAGCTTCACCCCATTCGCGTAGGTCATCACGGGCCAGGCCTCGGGGGGCTTCGGGGGAGTGCGCTCCTTCGTCGTCGGGCTGACCCGCTCCAGGCCCAGGCGCTTGCGGACGTTCTCGTGGGCGAGGATGACCGCGCCGGACTCGTAGAGCCTGGCGTTGCTTCCCGTGTGGTCCCCGTGGAAGTGGGTGTTGACCACGAAGCGGATGGGCCCGTCGCCGAGGGTCTTCACCGCGGCACGGATCTTGGGGAGGAGGGGCTCGAACTGGTCGTCGATCAGGAAGATGCCGTCCTTCCCGCTGGTGACTCCGATGTTTCCGCCCTGACCGACGAGCATCGACACCCCGCCCGCCACCGGGACCACCTTCACCTCGACCTTCGACCAGTCCGGCTCCTGCGCCGAGGCCGCGACGGCGAGGACCATCGAGACCACGAGCAGGGAGCGCTTCATCGACACCCTCCGGGAAGCCAAAGGTCCCGCTGCATAGCAGACCAGCGGGCGGCCGGGAGCCCCCGTGCCGGCGAGCAGCCCGCGGCGTGCAGCGGTTCCCAACGGCGCCGCGGCTCGGGCAGACTCCGCGGCCGTCCCGGCCCGCGGCCGGCAGAGCAGGAGGAGGAAGCTCGATGCGACTCTCCGGACGGGGAATGCTGGTGACGGGCGGTGGCGGCGGTCTGGGGCGGGCGATGGCCGAGGGGTTTGCCCGCGAGGGGGCCGCGGTGGCGGTCACGGACGTGAACCTGGACGCCGCCCGCGCGGTGGCTCGTGGCATCGAGGAGCGCGGCGGCCGTGCCCTGGCGATGCTGATGGACGTCACCGCCGAGGAGCAGGTGGAGCGCGGCGTCGCTGACGCCGCCCGGGCGCTGGGCCGGCTCGACGTCGCGGTGAGCAACGCCGGGGTCCAGCACATCGCTCCCATCACCGAGTTCGCGTTCTCGGACTGGCGCCGGGTCCTGTCCATCCACCTCGACGGGGGCTTCCTCCTCACCCGCGCGGCGATGCGGCACTGGCAGGCGGCGGGCAAGGGCGGGCTCCTGCTCTACATGGGCAGCGTGCACAGCGTGGAGGCCTCCCCGCTGAAGGCCGCCTACGTCGCCGCCAAGCACGGACTGCTGGGCCTGGCCCGAGCCGCGGCGAAGGAGGGGGCGAAGATCGGCGTGCGCACCAACGTCATCTGCCCGGGCTTCGTCCGCACCCCGCTGGTGGAGAGGCAGATCCCCGAGCAGGCGAAGACCCTCGGCATCAGCGAGGAAGAGGTGGTGAAGAGGGTGATGCTGGGAAGCACGGTGGACGGCGAGTTCACCACCCTCGAGGACATCGCCCAGCTGGCGATCGACCTCGCCGCGTTCCCCAGCGCGGCGTTGACCGGACAGCTGATGGTGGCCAGCCACGGCTGGCACATGCACTAGCGACGAGCCTGGGCTGACGGCTCCGATGACTTCTCCGGCGGGGAGACCTCGAAGATCGCCTTGACGATCCACTTCTCCGGACCGGTGCCGTACCCCACTCCGAAATTGAGCCCGAACCAGGGCCAGGAGGCATCCACCACCGCGAACACCCGGTGGGTCTGCTCGTCCCAGGGGAGGAAGTTCCCGAACTGCCCGAACGCCGAGTAGGTCTCGAGGCCGATCGCCCAGCTCTCGCCGACGTCGAAGCTCACCTTGGTGGCGGGCTCGAAGTCGGGCTTCCAGGCATCGGGGCCGGCCAGCGGGAAGCCGATGATGGGGTTGAGGGACAGGTACCAGCGGCCCCACCGCGCGTCGATGATCGGTCGGAACTCGGTGCCCCATCCGTCGGCCTCGTACCGCTTCGAGATGCGGGCCAGCTCCATGTTGAGCGCGAAGCGGAAGGCGCCGACGTTGTCTGGCCAGCGGAACTTGGTCCGGAGCTTGATCCCCCCCGAGTCCCAGTGCCAGTCGGGACGGAGCACCGTCTGCAGGTACATCCCGATCTCCCACCACGGGGTCAGGCCCAGGTGCGGCTCGAAGGTGAGGTGGGTGAGGTGTTCGGTCGGCACCTCGCCCCCGGGGCCGGGCTCGGTGGTCCCCTCGAAGAAGTGGTTCAGGTGGATCTCGAGCCCCGGCTCCAGAGGTCCGGCGACGGTGGCGTCGTAGACCTGGATCTCGAACGGGTCCTGGGCCCGGGCGAGCGAGCCCGAGCACAGCGCGGCGGCGGCGACGAGGAGGGTGAGCCCGCGGGTACGACGCACGGGCCCGAGCCTACGCCGAGACCACTTGGGTCGACCGGATGATCGCGCCGAAATCGCGGCCGAGGCCTAGGAGCGACGACGGAGCGTGGCCGTCGTCACGTGACGGAGGAGCGACGACGGGATCGGCCGCGAGGGCAAGCGAGGGACGGATCGATCCAGGTGGTTTCGGCGTTGGGCTCTACCCGCGGAAAAACCGAGCGGGTCGATCGACCGCCGTTCGCCCTCCCGCGCGGCGGTCAGGACGCGAGCACCCGATGGACCAGCTGGATGGAGATGCTGCCCTCACCCACTGCGGAGGCGACCCGCTTGATGTTGCCCGACCGGACGTCCCCCACGGCGAAGATGCCGGGCCGCGAGGTCTCGAGCAGCAGCGGCGGGCGCGAGAGCGGCCAGCTCGAGCTCGCCAGGTCCTCGGGGGTGAGGTCCTGGCCGGTCTTCACGAACCCCTTGTCGTCCAGCGCCACGCACCCCTCGAGCCAGCTGGTGCAGGGGCTGGCCCCCATCATGCAGAAGACGTTGCGGACGGGACGGTCCTCGGTCTCGCCGGTCGCGCCGTTCCGCCACCGCACCCCTTCCAGCTCCGCGTTCCCGCTCAGGGCGACGATCTCCGTCCGGGTGCGTAGCGTGATCCGCGGGCTCTCCTCGATGCGGCGGATGAGATAGCGGGACATCGAGTCCGCCAGGCCACCGGAGCGCACCAGCATGTGCACGTGCCGGGCGACGCCCGAGAGGTACACCGCGGCCTGACCGGCAGAGTTGCCGCCGCCGACGACGACCACCTCCTCGCTCTCCAGAACCTTTCTGTCGAGGACCATCGCTCCGTAGTAGACGCCCGCGTTCTCGAACCGAGACCGGTTCTCCAGGTCGAGCTTCCGGTACTCCGCGCCGGTGGCGATCACCACGCTACGGGCGCGGATCCGATGCCCGCCTTCCAGCTCGATGACGTACGGACTGCTGCTGGAGTCCAGTCGGACCGCCGTGCTGGCGATGGCGACCTCGGCGCCGAACTTCTGGGCCTGGGTGAATGCCCTTCCCGCCAGCGCCGCTCCAGAGATGCCGGTGGGGAAGCCGAGGTAGTTCTCGATCTTCGAGCTCGAGCCGGCCTGCCCGCCGGGGGCGTTGGTCTCCAGCACCAGGACGTCCAGCCCCTCGCTGGCCGCGTACACCGCCGCCGAGAGCCCTGCCGGCCCCGCGCCGACCACCAGGACGTCGCGGACCGCGCTGCAGGCGATCCCGGCGTTGAAGCCCAGGCACTCGGCGACCTCGGCGTTGTTCGGCGCCCGGAGGATCTTGGTGCCCCGACAGATGAGCACCGGGATGTCCTGAGGCCCGATATGGAAGCGCTCGACCAGGACTCGCGCGCCCTCGTCCTGCTCCACGTCGAGGTACACGTAGGGGTGGGCGTTGCGCTCGAGGAACTCCCGGATCCCCTGCGTCCGGGCGCAGTGACGCGAGCCCACGACCACCGCGTCGCCGAAGTGATTGTTGATGAGTGCCACCCGGCGGAGGATGAAGGCCCGCATCAGCAGCTCGCTCAGCTCGGCGTCGGTCACCACCAGGTTCCGCAGCCCCGAGGGAGGGATGTCCACCACCTCCCCGTCCCCCCGGAAACGGCCAGTGGCCAGCGCGCGGCGGCCGGCGAGCATTGCCGTCTCCCCGGTGAAGTTTCCGGCCTGGTGACGGACGATCAGGGTCTCCCCCTCCCCGTGGGGCTGCACGATGTCCAGCTCCCCTCGGAGGATGACGAAGAAGTGGATCCCCTCGTCTCCCTGGCGGAAGAGGATCTCCCCGTCACGGACCGCGCGCCGGCTGCCGAAGTGGGCGATGCGCTGGAGTTGCGCCTCGGTGAGGACGGGAAAGATCTGCTCCCGCCGCTCCACCGGTAAGGTCGTCTCGGCCATGGCGCGACATAACGCGGCAGCCGGCCGACGCAACCGGACGTCCGGCGCAGCGAGGCGAGACGTCGGCCGGCGCTCGCTACCCCGGCGCGGGGGCGGCGATCGGCACCGGTGAGCCGTCCGGCAGCCGCCGGCGATGACGCGAGAACCGGTCGAGGAACAGGTAGATGACCGGGGTGGTGTACAGGGTGAGGAGCTGGCTCAGGATCAGCCCGCCGACCACGCTGATGCCCAGCGGCTTCCGGAGCTCCGACCCGAGGCCCGTGCCCAGCGCCAGCGGCAGCGCGCCGAAGAGCGCGGCGAGGGTGGTCATGAGGATGGGCCGGAAGCGCAGCTCGGAGGCCTTGAGGATCGCCTCGCGGGTGGCAAGCCCCTCGCTCCGCTCGGCCTCGATGGCGAAGTCCACCATCATGATCGCGTTCTTCTTCACGATGCCGATGAGGAGGATGATCCCGATGATCGCCACGATGCTCAGATCGGTCCTGGTGAGCATCAGGGCCAGGAGCGCGCCCACGCCCGCGGTGGGCAAGGTGGAGAGGATGGTCAAGGGGTGTACGTAGCTCTCGTAGAGCACCCCGAGCACGATGTAGACCGCGAGCAGCGCGAGGATGATCAGCACCGGCTGGCTGGACAGCGATTGCTGGAACGCCTGCGCGGTGCCGGTGAAGCCACCCTGGACGCTGGCCGGGAGCCGGATCTCCGCCTCGGCCTGCTGGACCGCCTGGACGGCGTCGCTCAGCGACTTCCCCGGGGCGAGGTTGAAGGAGAGAGTGACCGAGGGAAACTGTCCCTGGTGGTTGATGGAGGTGGGGAGGTTGCCCCGGCTGACGGTGGTCAGCGCGGAGAGCGGCACCAGCCCGCCGCTCTGGGACCGGACGTAGAGGTTCCTCAGCGACTCCTCGTTCTCCAGATAGGGCTGGGTCACCTCCATCACCTGGCGGTACTGGTTGGCCACACCGTAGGTGAGGCCGATCTGCCGCTGCCCGAAGGCGTCGTAGAGCGCGTTGTCGATCGCGCTCACCGTCACCCCCATCCGCGCCGCGGTGTCGCGGTCGATGGAGATCCGCAACTCGAGCCCGGCGGACTGCTGATCGGTGGCCACGTCGGTCAGCTCGGGCAGCCGCTTGAGCCGCTCGAAGACCCGGGGGGCCCAGGTGTTCAGCTCGGTCAGGTCGGGATCCTGAAGCGTGTACTGATACTGCGTCCGGGCCAGGCGCCCGCCCACGCGGACGTCCTGCGCCGCCTGGAGGTAGAGGTTCACCCCCACCAGCTTCGCCAGCTTCGGCCGGAGCCGGGCGATGATCTCATCGGCGGTGACCTTGCGGGGAGGACGGGGCTTGAGGGTGACGAACACCGACCCGGTATTCGCCCCGCCACCGCCCGGCCCACCGCCGATGAAGGAGACGACGCTGCCGATGTCCGGATCCTGCCCGAGGATCTGGTTCACCTGGATCTGCCGCTCCCTCATCGTCTGGTAGCTCACGTCCTGCGGAGCCTCGCTGAACCCGACGAGGAGGCCGTTGTCCTGCTGGGGGAAGAGGCCCTTGGGGATGCGGATGAAGAGGAAGACGGTCAGGGCGACCGCACCCAGCACCACCCCGAGCGTCAGCCACTCGTGGGACAGCACCGCCCGGAGCGACCGTTCGTAGCCCGAGGCCAGCCAGGCGAAGGCGCGCTCGCTCCACTTGTAGAGGCGGCTCCGCGGGCGCTCGCTCGGAGGCTGCAGGAACCGCGAGGCCATCATCGGGGTGACGGTGAGTGACACCAGGCCGGACACGGTGATCGCCACCGCCAGGGTGACCGCGAACTCGCGGAACAATCGCCCCACGATGCCGCTCATCAGGAGGATGGGGATGAACACCGCGAGCAGCGAGACGGTCATCGAGACGATGGTGAAGCCGATCTCCCGCGCCCCGCGGAGCGCGGCCTCGAACGGCCGCATCCCCTGCTCGACGTAGCGGGCGATGTTCTCGGTGACCACGATCGCGTCGTCCACCACGAAGCCGGTGGCGATGGTGAGCGCCATCAGCGAGAGATTGTTGAGGCTGTAGCCGAGGAGCCACATCACCGCGAAGGTGCCGAGGATCGACAGCGGCATGGCGATGGTGGGGATGGCGGTGGCGCGGGCCGAGCGGAGGAAGAGGAACACCACCACGACCACCAGGAGCACGCTCAGAAGGAGCGTCGTCTCCACGTCATGGACCGAGGCGCGGATGGTCTGGGTGCGGTCGGAGGCGAGCTGGATGTCGATGGCCGGCGACACCGACGAGGCGAGCTGGGGGAGCAGCTCCTTGATGCGCTCGACGGTCTCGATGATGTTCGCGCCGGGCTGGCGCCGGACGATGATCAGCACCGAGCGCACCCCGTTGGTCCACCCCGCGACCCGGGTGTTCTGGACGCTGTCCTCCACCTTGGCCACGTCCCCGAGGCGCACCACCCCGTTCGGGGTCTGGGCGAGGAGGAGGCTGCGGTACTGGTCGGCGCGGAAGAGCTGATCGTTGGTGGCCAGGGTGGTGGCGTCGAGCTCGTTGGTCATCCCGCCCACCGGCCGGTTCACCGAGGCGCCGGTGAGCACGTTGCGCACGTCGGCCAGGGTCAGGTTCACGCCGGCGGCCGCCTCCGGATCCACCTGGATCCGGACCGCCGGCTGCTGCCCCCCGCCGACGAACACCTGCCCCACGCCCTCCACCTG
>DASROG010000250.1:0-16521 GCA_035646995.1 Myxococcaceae bacterium | reverse complement strand
GGGTCCAGCCGGCCCGTCTCCTCGGAAGGCGGAGCTTCCATCCGCCGCCGACCCTAGCGCACGCCCCGATCCCTGGCCGGCTTGCCTCCCGGGCGGGGTTGGGGTGGTCTCCGCCCCGCCATGGGTCTCGAGCTCCGGTGGTCTGCGATCCTCTTCGTCGGCCTGGCCGGGGCCTGCTCGCGGAGCGACGGTGCCGATCGGCAGGGGCCCGGACCGCAGGCGGCGACCGTGTCCACACCCGCGTCCGGCCAGCCCGCGCCGTCGGCGAGGCCCGACGAGGCGTGCGACACGGGGATCTCGGCGGCAGCCGGTCGCTCGGCTCTCGGCGCGGGCTCCACGCTGGCCGCGGCGGCCTCGAGGCCGCCCGCATCGGTGGTTGCTCCTCCGGGGATGGTCTGGGTCGCCGGAGGCGAGTTCGACCAGGGCTCGGACGAGGAGATGTTTCAGGACGCGCGGCCGGTGCACCGGGTGAGCGTGGACGGCTTCTGGATGGACGCGACGGAGGTCACCAACGCCGAGTTCAAGCGCTTCGCCGACGAGACGAAGTACGTCACGGTCGCCGAGCGGGTGCCGAGAGCCGAGGACTACCCTGGGGCGCTGCCCGACATGCTCGTCCCGGGCTCGGTGGTCTTCTCCCCGCCGAAGAAGGCCGTGCCTCTCAACGACCACTTCCAGTGGTGGAACTACGTGAAGGGCGCGAGCTGGCGGCACCCGGAGGGCCCGGGCACCTCCATCGGCAAGCGCATGGATCATCCGGTGGTCCACATCGGCTTCGAGGACGCGCAGGCCTACGCGAAGTGGACTGGGAAGCGCCTTCCCACCGAGGCGGAGTGGGAATTTGCCGCGCGCGGCGGGCTCGCCGGGAAGAAGTACCCCTGGGGGGACGAGTTCCGTCCGAAGGGCAAGTTCATGGCCAACACCTTCCAGGGCCATTTCCCCGAGCGGAACACCGCGGAGGACGGCTACGTCGCGACCAATCCGGTGAAGGCCTTTCCGCCGAACGCGTACGGGCTCTACGGGATGGCGGGAAACGTCTGGGAGTGGGTCTCCGACTGGTACCGCCCGGACTACTACGCGCGGCTCTCCGCTGTCGGCGAAACGGCCCGCAACCCTCAGGGCCCTCCCGACTCCGTCGACCCTTCCGAGCCCGGGGTCCAGAAGCGGGTCCAGAAGGGCGGCTCGTTCCTCTGCACCGACCAGTACTGCGCACGCTACATGCCAGGGGGGCGCGGCAAGGGCGCGCCGGACACCGGGACGAACCACCTCGGATTCAGGCTGGTGAAGAGCTGAGCGGTGCCACAGACGCCCGTCAGTCTCCGCGAGCTCAGGGCCCACTGAAGATGCGGTTCCAGTCCTGCTTCATGTCCACCAGGGTCCACTTCCTGGCCACGGCCTGGTCCCAGGCCTTGTCGAGCCGGCCCACCTTCGACTTGCGGTCGTAGGCCCACTCGCGCTCGGCATCGGTGTGGTGCACCAGCCCCATGAACCGTGGGCCGCTCCCGGCGGCGGTCCACTCCAGCATCTGCTGGTCTCCATCCGAGTTCCCGAAGGCGAAGATCGGCCGGCGACCGATGAAGCGCTGGATGCCTACCGGCTTGCCAGCGTGGTCGTCGACGAGCTCGATCTTCGGCAGCTTCATCAGGACGGGCTTCCCGTCCGGTCCCTTCCGCAGCTCGAGCCCGCCGTTCGACCCGATGACCTGCTCTGGAGGAATCCCGTAGATCCTCTCGGAGAAGACGCGCATGAACTCGACTCCGCCGCCCGAGACGATGAAGATCTTGAAGCCGTTCGCCCGAAGGTGGTCGAGCAGCTCGCGCATCGGGAGATAGGTGAGCTCGGTGTACGGCCGCTGGAATCGAGGGTGTCGTGCGGTCCGGGTCCACTCGGCGACCGAGGCCGCGAACGCGTCGGTGGTCATCCCGGCGTGCGAGACCGCCAGGAGCTTCGCCAGTCCCGCCTCGCCCGAGGCGGCGACTCCCCGGAGGTTGCCCTTCAGCAGATCACTGAATGGCGCCTGGGTCTTCCACTCAGGATGCTTCGGCCCGAGCGCCTTCACCTGGTCCACGGCGAAGAGGAGCTGGAAGTAGACCGGCTGCTCAGCCCAGAGCGTCCCGTCGTTGTCGAAGACGGCGATCCGCTCGACCGGCGCGACGTAGGTCGGAGTCCCCTCGTGAGTCACCGATTCCACGAACCGGAGGATCGACTGCTTCACCTCCCTGTCGTTCCACGAGGGAAGCGGCTCGGCGGCCCGCGCCAGCGGGGCGAGGACCAGCGCCAGCAGGCAGGGAACGATGGTCCTCCGCGCAGCCTTGCGGTCCATGAGGCCACACCCCCACTGCCCGGCGACGGGCCGCCAGACGCCAGCGACTGTCATTTGGCGGACCGAGCTCTTCCAAGTCCTCCAGGCCACCCCTGACCTCGAGGCGCCGCCTGTTGGCAAGGTGACACTCGTCATGCGCTGTCCTGGCCTCCTCCTCCCCGGTGTCGTCCTCGGCTGCGTCACTGCGACCGTTCCCGAGCCACCCCTCCCTGGCCGGGCCATGCGCGAGGAGAACATCATGCCGGAGACTGTCTACAAGGTGATCGAGCTCGTCGGTACCAGCACGGAATCCTGGGAAAAGGCCGCAGCAGCCGCCGTCACCACGGCTTCGAAGAGCTTGCGCGACCTGCGCGTCGCCGAGATCTCGGCGCTGGACCTGCAGCTCGAAGGTGGAAAGGTCCGCGCCTACCGCGCCAAGGTGAAGGTGTCGTTCAAGTACGGCGGCAAGGACTGAGCTGGCCGAGCGCGCGTCTCGACCGACCCAATCACTCAGCCGGCGCGCCGGCCGCCTCCGGGAGAGGGGTCGCGGTCATGGCGGCGCTCACGCCACGCCGTGCTCGCGCCAGCCGTGCAGCAGGTGGATGTAGTTCGCCCGCTGGTACGCGGAGGGGTCCGGGCAGGCCTTGAGATTCATGCTCCCCCGGAGCTGGCGCACCGAGGTGTACTCGCGTTCCACCAGCCAGCGCTCGAGGCCGGCCCGGAGCGACAGGAGCCGCGAGGGCCCGTTCCGGAGCAGGGTGGAGACCAGCTGCACGACCGTGGCCCCGGCCATCAGCGCCCGGATCACGTCGACCACCTCGTGCACGCCGCCGCTGATCGCCAGCGGGATCCGTCGCTGGGCCGACAGGATGGCCAGCCAGCGGAGCCGGAGTGGCAGCTCCGAGCTGTCCGACAGATGCAGCACCCGCTTCACCTCCAGGGCGTCCACGTCGATGTCGGGCTCGAACACCCGGTTGAAGACGATGAGGCCGTTCGCTCCCGCCTCCTCCAGCCCCCGGGCGAAGCTGGAGAGCGAGGTATAGAAGGGCGAGAGCTTCACCGCGACGGGGATCTTCACCCTTCCCTTCAACGTCTGGACCAGCTCCAGCGTGTCTCGCTCGACGGCCGCCCCGTCGCGAGCGGGGTCGGTGGGCACCGAGTACAGGTTCAGCTCCAGCGCGCTGGCTCCCGCCTCCTCGATCAGCCGGGCGAAGTCGAGCCAGCCGCCGGTCGTGGTCCCGTTCAGCGAGGCGATGACCGGGACCTTCACCGCGGCCCGGATCTTCCGGATCTGTTCCAGATAGGCATCGGAGCCCAGCCGGTAGCCCGCGGGCTCGGGCAGCACGCTCGAGGCCTCGGCCGAGAGCTCGCGGTGCTGCTCGGTGGCCATGAACGTCGACAGCTGCTCCTGCGTGAGCTGCTCCTCGAACAGCGAGCGCATCACGATGGCCGGCGCGCCCGCGTCCTCCAGCGCCCGCACGCTTCCCACCTCGTCCGCCAGCGGAGAGGCCCCCGGCAACAGCGGGTGGGCCAGCTTCAGTCCCAGGTACTCGACCGAGAGATCCATGTGCGGGCTCACTCCAGGGCGGCCGCGGGTGGCGGCCGGACATCGGGGATCGCGGTGGCCTGCGGCACGACCACCTTGGCCAGCTGCTCGTAGACGCCGTAACGCTGGGTCACGTTCTGCTGCGCCCACACCAGGAGCTGCTTGTAGCGCTCGGGGTCCAGTGTCTCGGTGATCCGGAAACGGGCCTCCTCGCGCATGTACTCGCGCAGCGGGATCTTCGCCGGTCCCGAGTCGAGCACCAGCGGCGGCTGCCCGGCGGCGATTCGCCGCGGGTCGAAGCGGTAGAGCGGCCAGGTCGCCGAGTCGACCGCCCGCTTCTGCTGCTCGAGCCCGTGCACCAGGTCGTAGCCGTGGGCGATGCAGTGGCTGTAGGCGATGAGCAGCGAGGGCCCGCGGTAGCTCTCGGCCTCGAGCATCGCTCTCACTACCTGCGCGTCCTTGGCCCCGAATGCCACCTGGGCCACATAGGCAGTCCGGTACCCCATCGCCAGCAGCCCCAGGTCCTTCTTTCCGGTGGCCTTGCCTGCCGCGGCGAACTTGGCCGCGGCGCCGAGCGGCGTCGCCTTGGACTGCTGGCCGCCGGTGTTCGAGTACACCTCGGTGTCCAGGACCAGGATGTTGACGTCAATGTCGGTGGAGAGGACGTGGTCCAGACCGCCGTAGCCGATGTCGTAGGCCCAGCCGTCACCACCGACGATCCACACCGTCTTCTTCACCAGGTGGTCCGCCAGACCGAGCAGCCGGCGCCCGTCGACGCCGTCGGCCTTGAGGCGCTTCTTCAGCTCCGCTACCCGCGCCCGCTGGGCCGCGAGGCCAGCCTCGGTCGACTGGTCTGCATCGAGCAGCGCGCTGACGAAGGCGTCGCCCAGCGCCGGCGCCTGCTTCTTCAGTGTGGCCTCGGCGAGCTGCCGGAGCGCATCGGCGCCAAGCCGGATCCCGAAGCCGAATTCGGCGTTGTCCTCGAAGAGCGAGTTGGCCCAGGCGGGCCCGCGTCCCTCGCGGTTCACGGCGTACGGTGTGCTCGGGAGGTTTCCACCGTAGATGGACGAGCAGCCGGTCGCGTTGGCGATGATCATCCGATCGCCGAAGAGCTGGGTGAGCAGCTTGATGTACGGCGTCTCACCGCACCCGGAGCAGGCGCCGGAGAACTCGAACAGCGGCTGGAGGAACTGCGATCCCTTCACGTCCAGCCGGAGCGTGGTCCGGTCCACTTCCGGAAGGTCGAGGAAGAACTCGAAGGACCGCGTCTCCTGCTCCCGCAGCGGCGGCTGAGGAGAGAGCTCCAGCGCCTTGTGCCGAGGGTTCGCCTTGTCCTTCGCCGGGCAGACCTCGATGCACAGCCCGCAGCCGGTGCAGTCCTCCGGGGCGACCTGGACCGTGTACGCGCTCCCGGCTTGCCCCTTGAAGGGCATGTGCTTGAAGCCGCTCGGCGCGGTCGCCACCGCCCCCTCTCCGTAGACCTTGGTCCGGATGGCGGCGTGCGGGCAGACCAGCGCGCACTTGTTGCACTGGATGCAGATCGGCCCATCCCAGACCGGGATCTCCAGCGCGAGGTTCCGCTTTTCCCACTTCGCCGTTGCCGTGGGCCAGGTCCCGTCCACCGGGAAGGCGCTGACCGGGAGCAGGTCGCCCTTGTTCTCCAGCATCACCGCCGTGACCCGGCGTACGAAGTCCGGCGCCTCGGGAGCGACGACCGGCGGCCGGCCCCGCGTCGAGGTCATCTTGCCCGGCACCTTCACCGGGAAGAGCGCGGCGAGCGAGGCGTCCACCGCGGCGTGATTTCGCCGCACTACCTCGGCACCCTTCTTCTTGTAGGTCTTCTCGATGGACTTCTTGATCTGGTCGATGGCCTCGTCGCGCGGGAGCACCCCGGAGAGCGCGAAGAAGCAGGCCTGCATCACCGCGTTGATGCGCCCGCCCATCCCTGCCGTCTGAGCGACCTTCACCGCGTCGATGACGTGGAGCTGGAGCTTCTTCTCCAGAACCGTCTCCTGGAACTCGCGGGGCAGTCGGTCCCAGAGCTGGTCAGGAGGATACGGGGCGTTGATCAGCACCACCGCGCCCGGCGCGGCGAGGTCCAGCACATCCAGCCGATCGATGAGCTGGAACTGGTGCACGCCCACGAAGCCGGCCTGCTTGACGAGGTACGAGGAGCGGATGGGCCCGGGCCCGAAGCGCAGGTGGCTGATGGTCATCGCCCCCGACTTCTTCGAGTCGTAGACGAAGTAGCCCTGGGCCGCGTGGTCCGTTTCCTCGCCAATGATCTTGATCGACGCCTTGTTCGCGCCGACGGTTCCGTCCGAGCCGAGCCCGTAGAACACCGCCTGGGTGCGGCCTGGGACCGAGATCTCGAAGTCACGCTTCCACTCGAGCGACGTCCGGGTGACGTCGTCGACGATGCCCACCGTGAAGTGGTTCTTCGGCTCGGGGCGGCCGAGGTTCTCGAAGATCGCCCGCACCATGCCGGGATCAAACTCCTTGGAGGACAGTCCGTACCTGCCACCGACCACGGTCGGCATCGGACGGCTGGAGCGTGCCTCGGCGAGCGTGGTCAGCACGTCGAGGTACAGGGGCTCGCCGGGGGCACCCGGTTCCTTGGTGCGATCGAGCACCGCCACGGCTCGGACCGACGTCGGCAGCGCGGCGAGGAACGCCTCCGCGGGGAACGGCCGGTAGAGTCGGACCTTGAGGACGCCGACCCGTTCGCCCTTGGCGACGAGCCAGTCGACCGTCTCGTGCGCCACCTCGGCGCCGGAGCCCATCGCCACGACCACCCGCTCGGCCTGGGGGTGACCGTGGTAGTCGACGAGGTGGTACTGCCGGCCGGTGAGCCCCGCCAGTCGGTCCATCTCCTCCTGCACCAACCCGGGGATTGCGGCGTAGAACGGATTGCACGCCTCGCGCGCCTGGAAGAATGCGTCCGGGTTCTGCGCCGTCCCGCGGAGCACCGGGTGCTCCGGGTCCAGCGCCCGGGCGCGGTGCGCGGCGATGGCCTCCTCGTCCACCATCGCCCTGAGCTGCTCGTCGGACAGCTCGACGATCTTCGCCACCTCGTGCGAGGTGCGGAAGCCATCGAAGAAGTGGAGGAACGGCACCCGGGCTCTCAGGGTGGCGGCGTGGGCCACCGCCGCGAGGTCGTGCGCCTCCTGCACCGAACCCGAGGCGAGGAGCCCGAGCCCGATCTGCCGGCAGGCCATCACGTCCGAGTGGTCGCCGAAGATGCTCAGCGCGTGGGTGGCCAGCGTCCGCGCCGCCACATGCATGCAGAACGCGGTGAGCTCCCCGGCGATCTTGTAGAGGTTGGGGATCATCAACAGCAGGCCCTGCGATGCGGTGAAGGTCGTGGTCAGTGCCCCGGCCTGCAGCGCCCCGTGGACCGCCCCCGCCACGCCTGCCTCCGACTGGAGCTGCACCACCCGCGGGACCACACCCCAGATGTTCTGTTGCCCGTGGGCCGACCACTCGTCGGCCAGCTCGGCCATCGCCGACGAGGGGGTGATCGGGTAGATGGCGATGGTTTCGGACAGCCGGTGGGCCACCGAGGCCACGGCCTCGTTGCCGTCTACTGTGAGGAGTCGAGGCGAGCTCATGGGTTCGACCGATAGCACGGGGCATGCCGCTCCCGGGAGCCCGGTCCCGACGCAAGCGGTGCGTTCGGACCGGACGCCGTCCGGCGAGGCCGCAGCGGATGCAGGACCCAGGCGAGCATCGGAGCATGGCGCGATGCGCCGCGGGGTCCCTCCGGCAAGGAATGCGCACCCGGGCGTTCGGCGGGCGACCGTGCTCGCGATGGTGGCCCTGTCCGCCGCACCCTGCAGCAGCGGCCCGACCCGTGTCGCTCCACCGTCCTCCGTTGCAGCGGGAGCGGCCCTTCCCGGGACGGCACCGCCCGAGGCGGTGGAATTTCCCAGCGGCGCGCTCCAGCTCCACGGACTCCTCTGGAGACCCGGAGGGAGCGGCCCATTCCCCGCGGTCCTCTTCAGCCACGGTTCGGGCGGGGCGACCGCTGCGGAGACCGCGGGCCTGCCCATCACGGAGGCTGCGGGGCGGCTGGCGCCACTCTTCGTCCGGAGGGGATACGCGTTCTTCTACCCGTTCCGGCGCGGGCACGGGCCATCCGCCCAGGCGGCGCCCTTCATTCGGGACGTGCTCGCGCGCGAGGAGCGCGACCACGGCGCCGAGGCGCGCCAGAAGCTCCAGGACACCCTCCTGCGGACCGAGCAGCTCGACGACGTGATGGCTGCCCTGGCGTTCCTGGAGCGCGCGCCGAAGGTCGATCCCCACCGGCTCGCTCTCGCCGGTCACTCCTTGGGGGGACAGCTCACCCTGCTCGCCGCAGCGCGCGACCCATCCGTCCGCGCCGCGGTGACGTTCGCGGCCGCGGCTGAGTCCTGGCCGCGCTCCGCCGAGCTGCGGCGCACGCTGCGAGAGGCCGTCGCGCACACACGCTGCCCGATCCTGCTCGTGCAGTGGAGCAACGATTTCAGCACCGAGCCGGGCCTCGCGCTGGGCAAGGAGGCCGGGCCAGGCAACCCGCCCCCGCGCGTGCTCCTCTACCCTGCGCTCGGCTCCGCCCCGGAGCAGGGCCACGACGGCGTCTACCTGGCGATGGACGAGTGGGAGCGGGACGTCCTGGACTTCCTGGACGGTGCGCTGTCCCGGTGAGCCCCGTCCGGACGCGCATGCTTCTGGCATGACCCCGGCGAGGCGCCCGGAACGCGGGGCGCTGTGGCGCAAGCCATGCGCAGGCGGCCGGGAGGTCGCTCCGGCGAGCGAAGGGTCTGCGGACCTGCGAGGAGGAGAATCTCATGGAGCTGAGCGCGAGTCAGATCCGCAGCCTCATCCTCGACGAGCACGCCATCCTGCGGGACATCCTGGAGGAGATCGAGCAGGCACTGGGAGAGATGACGCGCCGAGTCCCGGGCTCCATCGGGCGGCTCCGGGCCACCCTGCACACCTTCCAGGATGCCTTCCTCCGCCACCTCAATCACGAGGAGACGGTCCTTCGCCCGGTCCTGGTCGACGTGGATGCCTGGGGACCGGTGCGGGTCGCGGCGATGGACGAGGAGCACACGGCGCAGCGTGCGGCTCTGGCCCAGCTGAGCCGTCTGGCACTCGGCGAGGACCTGGACAGCACCGTCCAGCACATCGAGGAGTTCGTCCGCCGTCTCCGCGCGGACATGGACGGGGAGGAGCATCACGCGCTCAGCGAGGAGGTGCTTCGCGACGACATCATCGTGATCGACACCTTCATGGGATGAGGTTGAAGTAACGACGTCGGACTCACGTCTCTGGCTTCATGGATGACTCCGGACCCGCCCCCGCGGGTGGATGCTCACCTCCAGAGTCGACACCACGAGGTGCTCGCTCAACACGTCGGGCGCGGTGGGATGTCTCCGTTTCCGGATGCTACGGAAACCTGCTCCACACTCGCCTGAGCCGGCACGGACACCGCGGGGTGGTTCGTGCCTCATTGCGACGCGCAGGACTCGAAGTGTCTTCTCTTGTCGGGGATCCCGGCTCCGGTCGATCGAGGACCGGCTCCAGGGAATTGCGCATGAGATCACACCGGGGAGTCATCGCCCTCGTGGCGGCTGCACTCGCGTTCGCGCCGGACGCGAGCGCCGGGAACGAGGGTCGGAGGGACGAGCACGGCAAGGAGGATCGCGACCAGTGCCGGGAGAACGATCCGGGCGGCGACGGGCCGCGGATCCTCCGGGCGGATGTGGACAGCTCGAACCTCTTCATCCACGGCACGGGCTTCGGGACGAAGAACGGCACCGTGACCCTCGCCGGGCAGCGAGTCGGCGTCGCCTCCTGGTCGCCCACGGACATCGTCGCGGTGCTGCCGAGCAACCTGCTCCCCGCGAGCTACCTGCTGACCGTCACGCCGGCCCGTGGCAGATGCGTGAAGGCTGGCTTCGACGTCGCCGTCGGAGCCGGGACGCAGGGCCCGCCAGGCCCCGTGGGGCCTGCCGGTCCAGCCGGTCCGCCCGGGCCGGTGGGCGCCACGGGTCCCACAGGGCCCATCGGCCCTGCCGGTCCACAGGGCCCGATCGGTCTCACCGGTCCGGCGGGTTCGACCGGTCCCGCTGGCCCTGCCGGTCCGCAGGGCCCGATCGGTCTCACCGGTCCTCAGGGGCCGCCTGGGCCGGGCGGTGTGGCCGCGGCGTTCACCGCCCAGTTCGGCCAGCCGACGACGCCGCCGCTCAACGTCGGCCCCAGCTTCAGGCTGCTGACGAGTGTCCTCGTTCCCGTCGGTGCCTACGTCATCACCGCGAAGGTGATGCTGACCAACGGCACCGCGGGCGTCGCGGGCGTCACCTGTGTGCTCACCGAGAGTGGCGCGGGCACCCTGCTCGACTGGGCCGACGGCACGCTCGCCGACGGCTCCGGTGCCGCCACGCTGGTCATGCACGCGGCGCTCCAGGTCCCCTGGCCCGGCGGCGCGCACGTGCGGCTCTCCTGCCAGAGGAACTCCGACGGCGTCGCGTTCGCGGCGAACCAGCAGCTGACCGCGATCCAGATCGCGAGCATCACCGCACCAGGGCCCTGAGCACGAGCCCAGGGGACGGCTCGAGGCGCTCGATTCGCCCGGCGCCCCGGCGGCTGCGCGCGGCGGGCACCCGTGCGAACGGACCGTCTAGGGACGCGCCGACAGGGCGACGGGCTCGCCCAGGAGGTCTCCCGCGGCGACGTCCGCCGCCTCGAGCAGCGGCCGCGGCCAGAGCCCCAGGCCCACCACCGCCACCAGGCACACTCCGATCGCCAGCCGCAGCGGCAGCCGGGTCGGCACCGGCGCGTTGCCCTCGCCCTCGGCCATGAAGGTCGAGCGGGCCACGCTCAGGTAGTAGAAGAGCCCGTAGACGGCGAGCGCGACGCCCAGCACCACCAGCCAGCCCAGGCCCGCCCGGTATCCGGCGAGGAGGACGAAGAGCTTGGCCCAGAACCCGGCGACGAACGGGATCCCGGCCAGGGACAGCAGGAAGACCAGCAGCGCCGCGCCGAGCACCGGCGCCCGGCGCGACAGGCCGGCGAGCTTCGGAATGCTGTGGCCTCCGGAGCCTTCGGCCCCTGCGTGCAGCACCAAGAAGGTGCCGAGGTTGGTGAAGACATAGGTGGCCATGAAGAACAGGGCCATGGTCAGTCCGGCGCGGGTGTCGGCCGCGAGCCCGATGAGCACGTAGCCCATCTGGGCGATGCCCGAGAACCCGAGGAGCCGCCGCACGTCGGTCTGGTTCAGGGCGAAGAAGTTGCCGACCAGCATGCTCGCCGCCGAGAGCAGCACCACCGCCGGCTTCCAGTACGAGGCCTCTCCGCTCCACCCCTGGAGGAGGATGACCGCCAGCGCGGCGATCCCGCCCAGCTTCGGGGCCACCGAGAGGTAGGCCACGAAGGGGGTGGGCGCGCCCTGGTAGGTGTCCGGGACCCAGAAGTGAAAGGGCACCGCGCCGATCTTGAAGCCGAATCCGGCGACGATCAGCAGCATCCCCACCACCGTCAACGGGAGACGCCCGGGATCGGCGACGGCGTCGATCCGGGTGCTCCCGCTCAGCCCCACCACCAGCGCCAGGCCGAAGAAGGTCAGGGCCGAGCTCGCGGTCCCGGTCACGAAGAGCTTCAGGCCCGCCTCGGACCCGAGCCGCGGGCGCTCGGGAGGTCCGTCGTTCTTCGCCCACGCGGCGAGCGCGTAGAGAGGGATGCCCATCAGCTCGAAGGAGACCACCAGGAGCGCCCAGTCCCGGGCGCCGGGGATCATCATCATCCCCGAGGTGCTGAAGAGGAGCAGGGCCAGGTACTCGGCCTGGCGGCCCGCCACCCGGGCCTCGAGCCAGTCCATCGAGCCGAGGATGGCGAGCGCCGCACTGCACACCAGGACCCGCTGGACGAACAGCGACCACGGACCGGCGACGTAGACCCGGTGCGGCGCCATCCCTGCGGAGTTCATCCCCAGCGACAGCGCGAGCAGCCCCAGGAGCAGGAGCACCGAGATCCACCCCCACATGCGGCCGCGGCCGGGCCAGAGCGCGTCCCCGCCGAGCACCAGGGCGCCGAGGCCCGCCACGGCGATCGCCGGCCCGAGCAGCTGGAACCAGGGATTCATCGCCGGAGCACCTCCGCCACCAGGGCCACGCGGTTCAGGTACCCGGAGGTGGTGGCATCGATGACGTCGAGGAGCAGCCGCGGCCAGAAGCCGAAGATCACCAGGCAGGCGCAGAGCACCACCGGCGCGGCCCACTCGGTCCCCCGCGGGTCCGAGAGGTGCGAGAGGTCCCCCGCCGGCCGCGGGCCCCAGAAGATGATCTTCGAGGCCCGGAGCACGTAGACCGCGGTCACGAAGGCGCCGAGCACCGCGGGCACGGTCCACCAGGCGCTCCGACCCGTCGCGGCGCCGAGGAAGACCAGGAACTCGGCCACGAACCCGGCGGTGCCGGGCAAGCCCAACGAGGACAGCGCGCCCAGGGTGAAGAAGGCGGCGATCGCCGGCATCGCGTGCGCGAAGCCGCCCATCTTCGCCAGGTCCCGGGTGTGCGCCCGCTCGTAGACCAGCCCGACCAGGGCGAAGAAGAGCCCGGTCATGATGCCGTGGGCGAACATCTGGAACACCGCACCGTTCCAGCCCACCGGGGTGAGGGTGGCCGCCCCGAGCATCACCACGCCCATGTGGCTCACGCTGGAGTAGGCCACGATGTACTTGAGGTCGTCCTGCGCCGCGGCGCACAGCGCGCCGTAGAGCACGTTCACCACCGCCACCGCGCCCACCACCGGCGCCCAGCTCACCGCGGCCTCGGGGCAGAGCACCATCCCCACCCGCATCACCCCGAAGGCGCCGAGCTTCATCAGCACCCCGGCGTGCAGCATGCTGACCGCGGTGGGCGCCGAGGCGTGGCCGTCCGGGCTCCAGGTGTGGAAGGGGAAGACGCCGGCCAGGGTCCCGAACCCCAGCCAGAGCAGCGGGAAGACCCACATCTGCGTCGAGCGCGCGAAGGGCATCGCGGCCAGCTGCCCCAGGTCGAAGGTCCGGGCGCCGGCGCGCGACCAGAGCCCGAAGATGGCCACCAGGATCGCCGCCGAGCCCACCAGGAGCATCAGGGTGAGCTTCATCGCCGCATACTCGCGGCTGCCCACCGCGAACCTCCGCCAGACGGCCCGGAACGGGCCCGCCGGGGGCACCTTGTGGCTGCTCCCCCAGATGCCGATGAGCAGGTACATCGGCAGCACGGCGATCTCGTAGAAGAGGAAGAAGACGAACAGGTCCTGGCTGACGAAGACGCCGAAGACCCCGGTCACCAGGGTGAGGAGGAGGACGAAGAACTCCTTGTCCCGCCGCTCCACCGTCCAGCTCGCCAGCACGCCAGTGACGATGATGATGCCGGTCAGGAGCACCAGGGTGATGCTCCAGCCGTCGGCGGCCAGCGAGAACGAGATGCCCATCGAGGGCACCAGCGGGTACCGCTCGACGAGCTGGAAGCCGCCCACTCCGCGGTCCCAGGCCAGCGCGGCGAGCACCGCCGTCACCAGCCCTCCGCTCGCTCCGGCGAGCGACACCCACCGGACGAGCTGACGCATCCGCGCCGGGAGGAGCAGCAGCACCGCCGCGGCGAGCGCGGGCGAGGCCACCATCCACGCGAGCAGGTGCCGGCTCATCGCCAGGCCCCCAGGACCATCAGCACCAGCGCGCCCACCACCACTGCCAGCGCGTAGTCACGCGTCCGGCCCGTCTGCACCGGGCGCATCGCCTGGCCGGCCTCCAGCGTTCCCCAGCCGAGCCCGTTCATCAGCCCGTCCACCAGGTAGCGATCCATCCAGCGCAGCACGCCGCTGAGCGGGAGCAGCACGCTGCGGTAGCCGAACGCCCAGGCACGGTCCACGACCGCGGCCCGGTCCAGCGCGGCGACGGTCGCGGCGAGGGGCGCCTCCCGGCCGCGCAGGTACGTGGCCAGGGAGAGGAGCAGGCCCCCGAGCCCGGCGAGGCTGGCCAGCACCGGCGTCAGCCCGAGGTGCAGGTGCATCTCCCCTCCCAGCCCCCGCGCCAGCCAGGGCCCTAGGAACCCGGCGACCACCGTCGGGATGCCCAGGGCCAGGAGCGGGACGGTCATCGCCGCCGGTGACTCGTGCGCGTGCGCAGCCGCGGGGGACGGTTTTCCGAGGAAGGTCAGCACCAGCACCCGCCCCATGTAGAAGGCGGTCAGGAAGGCAGTGCCCAGGAGGAGCGCCCAGGGCACCCACCCCGCCTTTCCCTCCAGCGCGGTGAGGATGGCGTCCTTCGAGGCGAACCCAGCGAGCGGTGGGATGCCGGCGAGCGACAGGGCCCCGAGAGCAAAAGTAATCGCGGTGAGCGGCATCCGCCTCCCGAGCCCGCCCATGTCCTTCAGCTCGTTGGAGTGAACTGCATGGATGACGCTTCCTGCCCCGAGGAACAGGAGTGCCTTGAAGAAGGCGTGGGTCCCCAGGTGGAAGTACCCGGCGAAGGCCGAGCCTGCGCCCAGCGCGGCCACCATGAAGCCCAGCTGAGAGCAGGTGGAGTACGCCAGCACCCGCTTGATGTCGGTCTGCACCAGTCCCAGCAGCGCGGCGAACACCGCGGTGATGGTGCCTACCCAGAGCATCCCGCCCTGGACCCAGTGCGCCTGGGCGAAGAGCGGATCGGCTCGCACCACGAGGAACACGCCAGCGGCGACCATCGTCGCGGCGTGGAGCAACGCCGAGACCGGGGTGGGGCCCTCCATCGCGTCGGGGAGCCACACGTGGAGCGGGAACTGGGCCGACTTCCCCATCACCGCGAGGAAGATCAACCCCGCGGTCGCCTCGGCCACCTCGGGACGGAGCGCCACGTCCCAGGAGAAGGCGCCGGTACGGGCGTAGAGGACCAGCAACGCGAACAGGAAGCCCATGTCCGCGAGCTTGGTCATCCAGAACGCCTTCACCGCGGCGCGGGCGGCGCTGGGGCGGTCGAAGTGGAAGCCGATGAGGAGGTAGCTCACCAGGCCGACCAGCTCCCACCCGGCGAATGCCTGGAGCAGGTCCGGCGCCAGCACCAGGAGGTTCATGCTGAAGAGGAACAGGGCGTGGTAGGCGAAGTACCGGCCGTACGAGCGCCGCTTCTCGTCGTGCATGTACGCCACCGAGTAGACCTGCACCGCCAGGGCCACCAGGCACACCACGAGCAGCATGGGGATGGACACGGCGTCGAGGCGCACCCCGACCTGACCGAGCGGGCGTCCCTGGACCAGCATCCAGGGCACGGTGGCCCGGATGGCCCGGCCGGCCACGTCCTCCATCACCAGCAGGCCCGCGGCGCCGGTGGCCAGGAGGCTGCCGAGGAGGGTGAGCATCGCCGCCGGGGCACCGCGATGCCGGAGGGGCGGGATGACGACGGAGAGGAGCGCCGCGGCGAGCGGCGCGGCCAGCGTCACCAGGGCGAGGGTCACCGAGGGGTTCATCCCTTCGCCTCGCTGGCCAGCTCGAGCAGGGTGTCCCCGTGCCGCCGGTAGAGGACCAGCACCAGGGCCAGCCCCACGGCGACCTCGGCCACGGTGATGGCCAGGGCGAAGAGGACCAGCGGGTGCCCCGGCGCGCCGCCGTAGCGGGCGAAGGCGACGAACACGAGGTTGGCCGCGTTGGCCATCACCTCGATGGAGAGCAGGAGCGCCACCGCCTGGCGCCGGGTGACAAGGCCGTAGATGCCGATGCTGAAGAGAGCGGTGGCGACCAGCAGGAGCGCGCGGAGCGTCACGGTGCGCTCCCTTCCTGGAGCCTGGCTTCGTCCGCGGGCTCTGCTCCCTCGGGCAGGGGGTCGCGGCGGCGGGCGAGCACCACCGCGCTGATGATCGCGGCGAGGAGCAGGACCGAGGCGACCTCGAAGGCGATCAGGTAGCGATCCAGCAGCGCCATCGCGAGGTCCTGAGTGGACGGCGTCTCCACAGGGGTGAGCGAGGAGAGATCGGTCCGGACGATGGTGAAGGCCACCACGCCGAAGAAGGCCAGGGCCGCCAGCGCCCCACGGACGCGGTTGGCGCCGTCGATGGCGACGGTGGTCCCGTCGTGCTTGTGGGTCACCATCACCCCGAACACCATCAGGGTCACCACCCCGCCCACATAGGTGAGCACCTGGACGCCGGCGAGAAAGGGGGCGTGCAGCAGCGCATACAGCACCGCGGTGCCGAGCAGCGTCACCGCGAGCCAGAGGACCGCCCTGACCAGGTCCCGGCTGGTCACCACCCGGAGGGCGGGAAAGACTACCAGGAGGAATGCGAACACACCGAAGCCCAGCTCGGCCATCACGGCGTGCCCTCCCCGCTCGAGCCCGGCGGCGGGGAACCTCGCTCGGCGGTCGAAGCCACCGGACGGGTCTCGCCGGTCCCGGCGGACGCACCCTGGCTGGACGGCGCGGATGCCGGGGCCGGCGCTGGCAGGGGCACCACAGGCACCGGCGGAGTGGCTGCCTCGGCCGGCCCAGGAGCACCAGAGGCGGCCGACGGGCCCGAGGCGGGTGGACTCGCCGCCGGCGGAGCGGGGGGAGCGACGGGTGCGCTCGGGCAGCGACAGGCGCGGTCGGCGAGCCAGATGCTGCCGAACTCGCCGCGGCCGCCGGAGCGTGAGCAGCGGCAGGGGCGGTCGGCGAGCTCGCCGCGGCGAGTCCGGCCGCAGCGAG
>DASROG010000249.1:0-6719 GCA_035646995.1 Myxococcaceae bacterium | reverse complement strand
CACCAGCGCCAGCCAGTCGGGGATGCTCTCCGGACCGATGCCGCGGAGCGAGCGCAGCGCCGGCTCGTCGATGAGCTTCCCCCGCATGCGGTCCACCTGGACCACCCGGTCTGCGCGCACGCACTGACCGAGGTCCTTGTCCGGCGTGAGGATGCGCACCTGCTCCACCTGGGACGCGAACCGGGCCGCACCGGTGGCCAGGGCGTCGTCGGCCTCGAACTCGCGCATGGACCAGACCGCGATCCCCAGCGCGCGGGTCGCCAGCTCGGCCACGTCGAACTGGGAGAGGAGCTCCTCGGGAACGCCCTCCTCGGTCTTGTACCCGTCGAAGAGATCGTTGCGGAACGAGCGGATGGGGTTGTCGAACGCCACCGCCACGTGCGTGGGGCGCTCGGCGGGGTCGGAGAGCAGCGCGAGGAGCGAGGAGACCAGCCCCACCGTCGCCTTGAGCGCCGTGCCGTCGGGCGCCTGGTGTGCAGGCCGCCGCGAGAAGTGGGCGCGGAAGAGCTCGTAGGTGCCGTCGACCAGGTGGAGCCGCATGTTGGTGGAAGGGACAGTACCCCTCCCGAGGACGAACACCATGGCTGACGAGTGCCGGAAGGATCCCCGCACCGCGCAGAAGACACCGCCCCAGCCCGCGCAGGATCAGCCCAGCGACCGCCCGGCGCCCGAGTCACGCATGCAGCAGAAGCCTGACTTCGGCGAGCGGAGCTACCGCGGCCACGGGCGGCTCAGGGACCCACCGGCCTGAGCCCTCGCCCCTCGCAAAGAAGCGGCCAGGACCATCGAGGGGGACAAGGCCAAGGCGCTCGATGCGCAGCTGGCCGACCTCCAAAGGCAGGTCAAGGCCCTGAGCGCGCAGCTCGCGGCGGCGCCGAAGTACTTCGACGATCCGACCGCGAGCTCGATCAGGCCGTAGGTCGGTCACTCCGAGCGGCAGCCAGGGGCTCCTCCGCGTCTCCCCGGCTCCCGGCCGCGAGCGTCTCGACGACCGGGACGAGCCTCGAGCTGCACCTCCGCTCTCCGACGACGCGGACGAAGGGGCGCCGCCCGTCCTGGCTCAGGCGTGCGGAATGGGGATCCGCTCGGACAGCTCGTCCGGGCGCACGTTCGACAGGTCCCGGGTGAGCTCCTCGATGACCGACTCCGCCACCCGCTTGGGCATCTCCTTGCGGAGGAACCCTATGAGCTCGGGCGGAGCCACAAGGACGAGGCGCCGGAAGACCTGCTCGTCGTAGAGACGCGCGAGTTCGGCCGCGAGATGGTTGGCGAAGCGCTGTGCCTCGAGCTTGTGCCGTCCGTGCGGGTCGTCTTCCGGCGGAGGGCCATGCTTGGTCCCCGCGTTCTCCACCCGCCGGTCGTCCTTGAGGTCGCGATCGTGCATCCGCCCCTCGGGATGGCCGAGCGCCTCCAGCGGCGTCCACTGCCCGGTCGCCACCTCCACCCGGAACAGGTTCGCCCTCGAGGCATCGGCCACCAGGGCCACCGTCGTCTCGTCGTTCATCGTCGTCTCCGCTCCAGCCGTGCAGATGGGCACGTGCCGGGACACCGACACCTACACCTGGCGAGGGCACGTGTTCCGTTGCCGCAGGATGCGCTGCCCCGCCAGGGCGTGGAGCAGGCGTGCCGGCGCGGAGGGGTGATCAGCCCGGGACGGCGCGCAGCGGCTGCCGGAGCAGGGGCTCCAGCACCGTGAGCTGCGCATCGCGGACCGGCTCTCCGGGGCCCGGACGGCGGCGAACGTAGGCTCCGTCGGGCTGGAGGTCCCGGGCCCGGGAGTTGTCGGCGAGCGAGGGCTCGATCACCTCGCGGTGGATACGCGCCCGCACGACCCGGTCCTCCACCGGGAACATGAGCTCCACCCGGCGGTACAGGTTTCGCGGCATCCAGTCCGCCGAGGCGAGGAACAGCTCCTCGTCGTCTCCCACCCCGAAGGCGAAGACCCGGCAGTGCTCGAGGAACCGGCCCACGATGCTGAACACCCGGATGCTCTCCGAGACCCCCTCGAGCCCCGGCCGCAGGCAGCAGATGCCGCGCACGCACAGATCCACCGGAACTCCAGCCTGACTCGCCGCGTACAGCGCGTCGATGACCGGCAGGTCAACCAGCGCGTTCATCTTCGCGAAGATGGCTGCTGGCTTGCCGGCGCGGGCGCGCTCGGTCTGCTCGGCGATCTTCCTCAGCACGGTCTCGGCGAGCGTCACCGGAGCCACCGCCAGCTTCCGGTAGTGCGCCACCTTGGCGAACCCGGAGAGCGCGTTGAACACCTCGGAGACGTCCTCTCCCATCACCTGGTCCGCGGTGAACATCCCCAGGTCGGTGTAGAGCCGTGAGGTGGTGACGTTGTAGTTCCCCGTGGAGAGGTGCACGTAGCGGCGGATCTGCCCTTCCTCCTGGCGCACCACCAGGATGACCTTGGCGTGGGTCTTCAGCCCCACCGAGCCGTAGAAGACGTGCACACCGGCGCGCTCGAGCTGGCGGGCCCAGACGATGTTGTTCTGCTCGTCGAAGCGCGCCTTCAGCTCGATCGCCACCGCGACCTGCTTGCCGTTCTCGGCAGCGGCGATGAGCGCCTTGACGATCTCCGAGTTGGACCCGGTGCGATACAGCGTCATCTTGATCGCCAGGACCTCCGGATCCTCGGCCGCGCGGCGGAGGTAGTGGAGCACCGGCTGGAACGAGTCGTAGGGGTGGTGGAGGAGGATGTCGCCTTGCCGCACCACCGCGAACGGATCCTGGGCCTCGGCCAGCGCGTGGTTCAGGTTCTGGACGAAGGGCGTGTCGTGCAGGTCCGCGCGGGGGATCATCGCCACCGCCATCAGCGCCGAGGCCCCGAGCACCCCGGGCTCCTCGTAGAGATCGTCCTGCTCGATCTCCAGCTTGGAGAGGAGGAACTCGCGGATGCGCTGGGGCGTGTCGGGGTGCACCTCCAGCCTGACCACCGCGCCGAATTTCCGCCGGCGGATCTCCCGGTCGATGGTGACCAGGAGGTCGTGCGCCTCCTCCTCCATGATCTCGATGTCCATGTCCCGGGTGATCCGGAACGGGTGCACCCCGAGGATCTGCATCCCCGGGAAGAGCTGGTCGAGGTTGGCGGAGATCAGCGCCTCGAGGGGGAGGAACTCCCCGGGACGCACCTCGTCCGGCGAGTCGCTGAATCGCTCCAGGGGCACGAAGCGGGGGAGGATCTCCGGCACCTTCACGCGGGCGAAGCGCCGGTCGCCGCTCTCCGGATCGGCCGCCTCCACCGCCAGGGAGAGCGAGAGGTTGGAGATGAAGGGAAACGGGTGGCCGGGGTCGACCGCCAGCGGGGTGAGCACCGGAAAGACCGACTCGCGGAAGTAGGCCTTGGCGCGCTCCTGCGCCGCCTTGCCCAGTGATTTCCAGTCGCGGATGCGAATGCCGTACTCGGCGAGACCCGGGAGCAGCTGCCGCTCGAGGAGGTCCGTCGCGTCCTTCAGCAGCTTGCGGACCACGTCGCGAATGCGCGCCAGCTGCTGGCGGGGGGTGAGGCCATCGGGGCTGCGCTCGGCCTCGGCCTGCTCCAGCAGCTCGTGTAGCCCGGAGACCCGGATCATGAAGAACTCGTCCAGGTTGGAGAAGGTGATGGCCAGGAACTTCAGCCGCTCCAGCAGCGGCCAGTGGGGATCGGCCGCCTCCTCCAGCACGCGCTGGTTGAACGCCAGCCAGGAGAGCTCTCGATTGAAGTAGAGCGAGGGCTCCTTGGGGGTGGGTCGGGCGCCGGAGGTGCTGGGTTCGGGGCGGGTCATCGGCTCGCTGGTCTTTCACTCCCTTCCCTGCCTGACAACAGTGCCAAACGCGCGGCGGCGCTTCCAGTATTCTCGGAATTCATCATGCGGGGGGCCACCATCGCGATCTGTCTCACGCTTGGCTGCGCGCACCAGCCGCGCCCCCCGCCGCTCACCGGGTGGCGCGAGCTCCGGTCCGCCCACTTCACGCTGCGGACCGACCTCCCCGAGGACTCGGCGCGCTCCACGCTGGAGAAGCTGGAGACGCTCCGCTGGTGGCTCCAGGCGGCATGGTCGACGGGTGGGGACTCGCCGGGTAGGACGCAGGCCATCGTCCTGGAGGATCCGGCCGAGCTCTCCACCTTCACCCCGATGGGCGGTCTCGCCGCAACGTCGCGGGACGGTCCGCTGGTTGTGACCGCCGGGCAGATCGAGGGGCAATTCGGCGACCGCTCGCCTCGCATGGAGATCCTCGCCCACGAGGTGGCCCACGACCTCATTCGCCAGCGCCTGCCCGGCGCGCCCCGGTGGTTTCACGAAGGACTGGCCGGCTATCTCGAGACCGTCGAGGCGCTCGACGAGCACCGCGTGAGGTTCGGGTCTTTCTCTGTCGTGTGGCTCGGGGAGATCCCCGACCCGGGTCATCCTTTGAACGTGCTCGGGCCCCGGCTTCTCTCCCTCGACGAGACCGAATCCCGGCGATGGGAGACCGCCACCGGTGACTCGCTTGCCGAGCTCCGCCGCTCTGCCCGCCTCTGGGTTCGCATGCTCCGGTTGGAAGAGCCCGCGCGGATCCGGGCACTCGAGACGGCCCTGGCGGCCGGCACTTCCTGGCGTCGCGCCTGGGCAGACCTCCGCAAGGGGCTCGATGTGGCAGCGATGCAAGAACGGATGTGGAGAGTGAAGCGGACGGTCGCCTGGCCCACCGAGGTGCGCCCGGTAGCCGCTCTCCCCGGGTCCACCACGCGGCCGAATGGCGAGCGGCTTCTGGCGCGCTGGGAGGTCCACCTCGCGCGCGCCCAGCTGTGGGCAATCGCGGCGCGGATGGAAGGGGGCGAAGACGCGAACCGGCACGTGCGGACGGAGCTCGAGACGGCCGCTGCCGCTGCCCCTGACGAGCCCCTTCCGCAGATCCGCCTCGCCGAGCTGGAGCTCGACCCCGAGCTCCGGCGCGAGCGCGCGGAGGCGCTGGTGCGGCGGTTTCCTGCGAGCGCCGAGCCACGGGTCCTCCTTGCCCGGGTGCTCCGGGACGGCGGCGGTCCCGTCGAGGGTCGTGAGGCGATCGCCCTCGCGGCGGTCAGGGCCGCTCCGGACAACGTGGACGCGCTGACCGCGTACGCTCTCGAGGAGTTGCGCGCAGGAGATGCCACGGGCGCGTTGCGGAGCGTGGCGCGCGCCGAGGAGCTCGAGCCCTGGAACCCGACCGTCTTCGTGGCCCGAGCGCTGGTGCTGGGTGCGACTGGCCGGTGCGACGAGGCGGTGGATGCGATGGAGCGCGCGCTCGACGTCTTGCCGGACACCCCGCCGCCCGGAGAGGTCCAGGTGCTCGTGGCGAAGCGCGAGCGAATCTCCACCATGTGCCGTCCGTCAACCGGCCCCTGACCGATGCGAGGGCTCCTCGTCGTCACCTGCCTCGCCCTCGGCTGCGCCCACCAGTCGCCGCGTCCGCCGCCGCTGACCGGCTGGCGCGAGCTCCGGTCCGCCCACTTCACGCTGCGGACCGACCTCCCCGAGGACTCGGCCCGCTCCACGCTAGAGAAGCTGGAGACGCTCCGCTGGTGGCTCCAGGCGGCATGGTCGACGGGTGGGGACTCGCCGGGGACCACGGCGGCCATCGTCCTCGGGACCCCGGCCGAGCTCGCCACCTTCACCACGTCGCCCGGCATCGCCACCAACTCGCGCGAGGGACCTCTCCTGGTGACTGCCGGGCTGGCCGCGGAGCTGCTCGGTGACCGCTCGCCTGCGGTGGAGATCCTCGCCCACGAGATCGCTCACGAGCTCATCCAGCACCGCATGCCCGGCGCGCCGCGCTGGTTTCACGAGGGCCTGGCCGGCTACCTCGAGACCATCGTCGCAGTCGATGACCACCGGGTGCGTTTCGGGAACCTCCGGAGTGACCAGCTCTCCGGACAAGTGGTGGACCACGGCGAAAGGCTGAGCGGCGCAGCCAACGTTCGTCCGCCCGGGCTCCTCTCGCTCGATGAGACCGAATCCCGGCGCTGGGAGACCGCCACCGAGGAGGAGCTGGCCGACCTGTACCTCTCGGCGAGGCTCTGGGTCGGCATGCTCCGCACCGCAGAGCCCACGCGGATGCGGGCGCTGGAGGCTGCCCTCGCGGCAGGGAGGTCCTGGCGCCGCGCCTGGGCGGACCTCCGACGAGGGCTCGACGTCACACCGTTGCGGGAAACGATGTGGAGGAGCACGCAGGCGGGTACCTGGCCCTCCGAGGTCCGCTCCTTCACTCCCCTCCCGAAGGCCGCGACCCGGCCGAATACCGAGCGGCTCCTTGCTCGCTGGGAGGTCCACCTCGCTCTCGCCGACCTGTGGGAAATGGCGGCGCGGATCCAGGGTGGCGAGGGGCTCGCCCCACGGGCGCGGACGGAGCTCGAGGCCGCCGCGGCCGCAGCTCCCGACGAGCCCCTTCCGCAGCTCCGGCTGGCCGAGCTGGAGCGCGACCTGAACGTCCGCCGGGAACGCGCGGAGGCGCTGGTGCAGAAGTTCCCCCGGAGTGCCGAGGCACGGGTCTTCCTTGCCCGCGTGCTGCGCGACGGCGGAGGTCCGGTCGAGGGTCGCCAGGAAGCCGCCCTGGCCGCGGTCACCGCCGCTCCGGACGACGTCGACGCGCTCACCGCGCACGCCATCGAGGAAGTGCGGGCGGGGAATGCCGCCGGTGCGCTGAGGAGCGTGGCGCGCGCCGAGCAGCTCGAGCCCTGGAACCCGACGGTCTTTGTCGCCCGGGCGCTTGTCCTC
>DASROG010000248.1:0-3694 GCA_035646995.1 Myxococcaceae bacterium | reverse complement strand
ACCGGCGTGCTGGGCGCGCGCGGCTCGGGGCTGTGCGAGGCCACCGGCGTCCGGCCGGACGTGCGGATGGGTACCCTGGGCAAGGCGCTCGGAGGCTTCGGAGCCTATGCGGCGACCACCCGCGCGGTGGCCGATCTGCTGGTGAACCGCGCGCGCTCGGTCGTCTTCTCCACCACCCTCCCACCCGCGCTCTGCGAGGCGCTGGTGGTGGCCATCGATGTCCTGGAAACCGACCCCGAGCTCCGCCCCCGCCTGTGGCGGAACATCCGGCGCTTCGTGGACGGGCTGTGCCGGCTGGGGTTCGCCGCCGAGCCGCGCAGCGCCATCGTGCCGGTCATCCTGGGCACGCCGGAGCGGGCGGTGCGGGCCTCGGCCTTCCTGCGCGAGCGCGGGCTCCTGGTGAAGCCCATCCGTCCCCCCACCGTTCCCGAGGGGACGACCCGGCTGCGGTTCGCCCTCTCCGCCGCACACACGGAGGCGCACGTCGATCGCGCGCTCCAGGCACTCGAGGAGGCACGCGCGCATGGACTCGTCCCGTCATGAGCGGCTGCTGGCCCTGGACCGGGCCCACGTCTGGCACCCGTTCACCCAGATGGCGGTCTGGCCGTCCGACGATCCGCTGATCATCGAGCGGGCAGAGGGGAACGAGCTCGTCGACGACCTCGGCCGCCGATACCTCGACGGGGTCAGCTCGCTGTGGTGCAACGTGCACGGGCACCGGAAGCGGGAGATCGACGAGGCGGTCCGAGGCCAGCTGGACCTGGTGGCGCACTCCACGCTGCTCGGGCTGGCCTCGGTTCCGTCGATCGAGCTGGCCGAGGCGCTGGTGCGCATCGCTCCCGAGGGGCTGACCCGAGTCTTCTACTCCGACTCGGGCAGCACCGCGGTCGAGGTCGCGCTGAAGATGGCCTACCAGTACTGGCAGCAGCGCGGGCGCCCGGAGAAGACACGCTTCGCTGCCCTCACCGAGGCCTATCACGGCGACACCGTCGGCTCGGTCTCGGTGGGCGGAATGGAGCTCTTCCACGGCACCTTTCGCGGCCTGCTCTTCGGCGTGGAGCGCCTTCCCAGCCCGAGCCCGTACCACTGGACCGGCGGGGGCGATCCGCTCGCGGGCGCGCTGGGGGCGGCGGAGCGGCTCCTGGAGGAGAAGGCCTCCACCTTGGCGGCGGTGCTCCTCGAGCCCCTCGTGCAGGGCGCGGCGGGGATGTGGATGCACCCGCCCGGCTACCTCCGGGCCATGGCCGAGCTCTGCCGGAAGCACGAGGTGCTGCTCATCTGCGACGAGGTGGCCACCGGGTTCGGCCGTACCGGGACCATGTTCGCCGTGGAGCAGGAGGGCGTCCGTCCCGACTTCCTCTGCCTGGCCAAGGGGCTCTCCGGAGGGTACCTGCCGCTCGCGGCGACGCTCGCCACCGACCGGGTGTACGAGGCGTTCCTCGGCGAGTTCGCCTCGGCCCGCACCTTCTTCCACGGCCACACCTTCACCGGAAACCCGCTGGCCTGTGCCGCGGCGCTGGCCTCGCTCCGGCTGTTCGAGAGCGAGCGGGTGCTGGAGCGCGTCCGACGGACGGCCGACGTGCTCCGCCCCAGGCTCGCCGCGATCGCCGAGCTGCAGCACGTGGGCGATGTCCGCCAGCGCGGGCTCATGGTGGGCATCGAGCTGGTGCGGGACCGGCGCACGAAGGAGCCGTACGCCTACGCCGACCGGATCGGGCACCGGGTCTGCCTGGCGCTGCGCGGGCGGGGCATGCTCCTCCGGGCGCTCGGGCCGGTGGTGGTGATGATGCCGCCGCTTTCGCTCACCGAGCCGGAGGCGGTGCAGCTGGGCGACGCAGTCCGGGAGGCCATCGGCGAGGTCACCGAGGCGTGAGGCCATCGACCAGCTCGCCGGGGGCCCAGCGTGCCCACCAGACCCTCCTCCAGGGAGCCGGCAGGGGCGGAGGGTGTGGCCCGCGGGCCCGGGGCGGTGCGGGATCTCGGCGGTCCGACGCGCCTTCGCCGGGGCGCCGATGAGCCCTCCGGTTCCGCACCGCGCAGCGACCGGTGTTGGCCGCCTGCTCCGGGTCTTCGTCACGGCGACCGACACTGGCGTGGGGAAGACCCAGGTCGCCTCCGCGCTCCTCTCCCTGCTGGCCGACGCGGGGCTGATTCCGGCGCCCTTCAAGCCCTACGAGAGCGGCTGCACCCGCCTGTCGCGCCCCCCCGACGCGCTCGAGCTCCGGGCTGCTGCGCGCAGCAGTGACCCGCTCGACCAGGTGTGCGTCCACCGCTTTCGCGCGCCGCTCGCCCCTGGTGTCGCCGCCGCCCGCAGCGGCCGGGTGCCCGACTTCCGGGCGGTCCTGGCCGCGTTCCGGAGCTTCGGTGACCGGCCGCTCGTCGCCGAGGGCGCGGGGGGGCTCCTCGTTCCCCTGGACCCGCGTCGGGACGTCATCGACCTCATCGAGGCGCTCGGACTTCCCGTGCTGCTGGTGGCGCGCGCCGGGCTGGGCACCCTGAACCACACTGGCCTCTCCCTCCAGCTGCTCCAGACGCGCCGCATCCCGGTGCGCGCGGTGGTGCTCTCCCGGAGCTCGGTGGTCCGGGACCCCTCGGTCGAGGACAACGCCGCGTGGCTGGCGAGGCGACACGGCGTTCCCGTGCTCGGGCCGGTGCCTCACATCGAGGACCCGGCCCGGCGGCGCCGCGCGTTCCGGGCCGTGCTCCGACCGCTGGTCGACGCCCCGGCCCCGCGGTGAACGCGGAGCGACGAGGGGCCACTTCTCGCGGATCGACGAGGCGAGCGCGCGGCGGAACGTCGGACGCGAGTGTCGGGTGTGCGTGCCCGAGACCTGCCCGCGCTCGGTGCTGCGAGCGGGACCGACAACACGCTCCCGCACTGGCGCGCAAGTTCTCTCCACCATCCACACGGGGCTGTAGCGCCGCCTGCTCGGCCGCTCGTCCTCGAAGTGGACGGGTCGGTGGATCCGCGCGACAACGGTCGCGACAGATGGGAGACGTCATCGACCTGACGCTGGTGAGCGATGCCCGGCGTTACTTCCAGAAGCTGCTCGACACCCGTGGCCTCAACTACTTCCTCCGCAAGGACGGCGGGCGCCTCTTCCAGATCGAGCAGAGCAAGGTCGAGATGATCGTTCGCACCGCCGCCCGGAGCCGGCCCTCGCACCTCCCCCGGCCGCCCCAGCACGCGGTGGACCACTGCCGCAAGGAGATCCGCCGCGAGCTGATCCGCCGGGTGGTGGAGGCGATGCTCCAGACCGGGCTCTGAAGGCGAACGTCTCCCGGCGCGCCTGGGGTAGCGTCCCGCCCCGACGTGTTCTCCGCCCGGACAGCCTGGGACCGCACCCAGAATCTGCTCTCCGCCCGCCTGGAGATGCTCGGGCGCCGCGGGGCCACGCCCATCGATCTCACCGTCAGCAATCCCGCCGACTGCGGGCTGGCCACCGACGAGGGCTGGCTGCGCGAGGTTCTCGCCCGGGAGCCCCTCGCCACGTATGCGCCCGAGCCACTGGGGCAGCTCGGGGCGCGGCAGGCGCTGGCCCGTGACCTGAGCCGCCTCGGCGCGCACCTCGAGCCGGGACAGCTCGTCCTCTCTGCCTCCACCAGCGAGGCATACGGGTGGCTGTTCGCGCTCCTCTGCGACCCCGGGGACTCGGTGCTCGTCCCCGCCCCCAGCTACCCGTTGCTCCCCTTC
>DASROG010000247.1:0-2532 GCA_035646995.1 Myxococcaceae bacterium | reverse complement strand
GATCAGGTCGTGCCCATCGAGGTCGTCGCCGGCAAGCCGGAGACCCTGGCCATCCCCGCGCGCCTGAAGCCGGCCGAGCTGCGCTTCGCCTTCGAGCCTCCGTCGGCGCAGGTCCGCATCGGGGACGTCACCCGCCCGGCCGCCGAGTCCGTCTCCCGGCCCTTCGAGATTGCTTCCCCCCGGGCCCCCACCCGCTTCGTGCACCGCGTGGAGTACGAGGTGACGGCGCCGGGGTACCGCACCGTCCGCTCGAGCGTGGAGCTCCTCCCCGGCGCCACCCGGACCCTCACCGGAAGGCTGGTGCCCGAATGAGCCGGGGCGCGGCGTGGGTGGCCCTCGCCTTCCTCGTGTCGCTCACCGCTCAGGCGCAGGGGGCGCCGGCGTCGGGCGAGCAGGCGGACCTCGCCGCGGTCCAGTCGGAGTTCGAGTTCGGCCGCTACCGCGAGGTGCTGGATCGCGCCGAGCGGCGAATCGACCGGGGCGGGATGGACGAGGCCTCGCTGATCCAGTGGCACAAGCTCGCCGGCCTGGCCGCGTTCAACCTCAAGCGCACCGAGTCCGCCCAGCGGCACATCGCGGCGCTGCTCCGGCTCGACCCGGACTTCGCCCTCGATCCCTTCGTCTATCCGCCGCCGGCGGTCGCCTTCGTGGAGAAGCAGCGACAGGCGCTCGCTCCGGAGCTCGACCGCATCCGCGCCGAGCGCCGAGCCCAGGCGGAGGCGACCCGGCGTGCCGCCGAGGAGCGCGCCGCGCTCGCCCGTCAGGCGGAGGAGCAGCGGCGGCAGATCGAGGAGATGTCCCGGCAGGTCACGGTCCGCACCGTGGAGAAGCGGAGCTTCCTGGTGAACTTCGTCCCCTTCGGCGCCGGTCAGTTCCAGCAGGGTCGGGTCGCCGCCGGCACCGGCTTCGCCATCGCCGAGGCTCTCCTGGGCATCACCAGCATCGTCGCCTACTTCGCCTACGGCTCGCTGATCGACACCCGCACCCTTCCGGTCGACAACCGCTTCCCCGGGGCCGCCCCCATCGTGGAGACCGGCATCCCCGCCAACCGCGAGGACGAGGCGAAGGTGTGGCGAGCGCTGAAGATCGGCGCGGGCCTCGGCTTCTACGGGGTGTGGGCCGCCGGGGTGGCCGACGCCATCATCCATCACCAGGACACGGTGGTGACCACCCGGGTGGAGACGCCACCGCCACCGCCGCCTCCTCAACCGTCGCCCCAGCAGGGGGCGCGGATCGGCCCGGGTCCGGGCACCGTGGGCGCGTCGGTGACCGTCCGCTTCTGACCCATGGCCCGGCTGGTCCTCACCTCTCCCGGCGGCGCCGTGCGCAGCGTTCCCCTGGTCAAGCGGATCACCAGCGTGGGCCGGGGCGCGGAGGTGGACGTGCGGCTCGAGGATGCCGGTGCGCCGGAGCTCGCCCTGACCCTGCTCTGGGACGGCCGCAGCTACCGGGCGGGGAGCGTGGGCGCTCCCTTCCTGGTCGGCGGGAAGAAGCGCGAGGCCCACGTGCTCAGGGACGGCGACGTCATCCGGGTCGCGGACACGTGGATCGCCCTGTCGCTGAGCGATGCCCCGGCCGACGGCGAGCCCCGCATCGACCCCGGCCGGGAGGCGCTGTCCACGCTGAAGCGGCTGACCGACTTCTCGGCCCGCCTGCTCCAGTCCGGCGACGTGCCCGCCCTCCTCGAGGCGCTGCTCGACGAGGCCATTGACGTCACCCGCGGAGACCGGGGATTCCTGGTGCTGGTGGAGGGCGACCAGCGCAGCGTCAAGGTGGCGCGCAACGTCAACCGGGAGAACCTCGCCCGCGACGTGGAGACGCTCTCGGACACGGTGGTGGACCGCGTGCTGCGCACCGGGGAGCCGCTGCTGGTCTCCGACGCGACCGCCGATCCCGAGTTCTCCGCCAGCACCTCGGTGGTCAACCTCAAGCTCTCCAGCGTCCTCTGCGTGCCGCTGATGCACCGCGGACGCCCCTTCGGGGTGGTGTACGTGGGCAGCGACCGGGTGGGGACCCACTTCGACCGCCACGGCCTGGACACCCTGACCATCTTCGCCGCGCAGGCCTCGCTCCTGATGCAGAACGCGCTGCTCCTCGACGAGCTCCGAGCGGACAACCGCGGGCTGCGGGAGCGGCTGGAGCAGCAGCGCTTCGGTGACCTCCTCGGGAGCTGTCCCGGGATGCAGGAGGTGTACCGACAGATCGAGAAGGTGGCTCCGACCGACCTCTCGGTCCTGGTGGTGGGCGAGACAGGTACCGGGAAGGAGCTGGTCGCTCGCGAGCTCCACCGACGGAGCTCCCGGGCGAGCGGCCCGTTCGTGGCCATCAACTGCGGAGCGCTCCCGGAGACGCTGCTCGAGTCGGAGCTGTTCGGGCACGTGAAGGGGGCCTTCACCGGGGCAGTGGCCACCCGGCCGGGGCGGTTCCAGCAGGCCAGCGGGGGGACGCTGTTCCTCGACGAGGTGGGGGACATGCCGCCGGTCCTCCAGGTCAAGCTGCTCCGGGCACTCCAGGACCGCACCGTGCAGAAGG